>JBEAOJ010000112.1:0-8135 GCA_041164985.1 Verrucomicrobiota bacterium
ATGCTTGCTCCCCCATGCCTCCTCCAATTCCTTCACTCTTTGCTCTCCAAGTTCCGGTAATCTTCTCATCCCTTCTTCCTATCCCTTCCCCTCTCATCTGTATAGTTTGTTTCTTATTAGAAAGTGGTATTAAACCCGAATTCCGAAGTTGAACAGAGCGATCTGACACAATCTGCTGACTGCTCATCAGAACTAGCACACCAACGGGGCGGGCCCGGTGGGGTCAGGCAGGCAGAAAAAACCGCGGATGGGAACCCTCCCAAGGTTTGATCGCACCAAGGGGCTACACACTCTTCATCAGCGTCAGGATGTTCCGTCCCTCCCTGCGTTCGTATTGCTGCGAGTCGGTGAGATTCCTGATGAAGTGGATACCGAGTCCGCCGATGGGACGTTCCTCGATCGGTTTGTTGGTGTCGACTTCCGGCAGATCGAGCGGATTGAAGGCCCCCCCGGCGTCGCTGAAGAGGATCCTGACCCGGTCCCCCTGCCTTTCCAACTCGATGCTGCAGCAGTCGGCCCCTTTGTCGACGCCCCCGTATTTCATCACATTGGTGGCAAGTTCCTCGAGGATCAGTTCCAGATCGAGCACCAGACTACCGGGGAGTCCCTCGCGTGAGCAGAAGTCGGTCAGGAATGGGTTCAGCTTCGCAAGTTCGGGCAGATCCGATCTAAGCAGGAGCAGCGAAGGGTTGGGCAGGGGATTGTGCGGCGTGTTCAATGTCTCTCTTTCCTTTTCGGGAAAACGGAATTCGACCAGCGAAAAATCATCCGCAAACGACTCGGATCCCTGCTGCCGACGGATCTCCTCAACGATGTATTCCAGTCCCGCGGGGCGTTTCCGGTCGGCGAGGAGGTTGGAAAACTCATCATGGGTCATCATCTCGGAATCGGGTCGGTCGATCTCGTACGTGCCGTCGCTGAAAAGATAAAGCCGTGATCCGGCGGGCACCGTGACCGCAACCCGTTCGTAGTTTGGCTTGGGGAATGCTCCCACGACAGCACCCTTGGCGGCCAGATGCCGGACGGCGCCGTCCGGCCCCACCAGGACGGCCGGCGGATGTCCCCCGCAGGCGAATGTCAGTTCGCGTGACGAGAGGTTGTAGGTTCCATACCATGCGGTGAAATACATGTCGTTGTGCTGTTCCATGGGGAACGCGGCGTTGAGGCTTGCCAGGACGGCCGAGGGATCGTGGAAATCGGCTCCCGAGAGCGAACCGGTCCGCAGTACGTTGACCACACTGATCGAGAGCAGGGCGGCTCCCACCCCGTGCCCGCAGACATCGAGCAGGTAGAGGGCGAGGGTGTCGTCGTCGAGCCAATGGTATCCGAAGGAATCGCCCCCGAGTTGCGAGGAAGTCACGAAGACCCAGTCCGTGGCGACCGGTTGAGCCAGTTTGCCGGGCAGAACCGCACGCGAGTAGGTGGCGGCCTCCGCGAGTTCGGCGGCCATCGCACGGTTGGCCTTTTCCACCTTTTCCATGGCTTGGGCCAGGTCGGCGGTACGCTCCCTGACCGTCTGCTCAAGGTTGGCATTCCACTCGGAAAGACGCGTCTCCCTGAGTCGGATCTCCCGGGCCATGGTGGAAAAACTCCGTGCAAAACGCCCCAGCTCGTCCGACCTCACCTGGATGCGTTCCAAGGTTTCTTTCCCCTCCTCGTAGGAGCCTTTTTCAAAATTGGACGCAATCGATTGCAGCTCGCTGATCGGCCCGGAAACCCTTCGGGCGACAAAAAAGACAACCCCGAGCAGCAGGGTTACCCCGAGGCCACCGATGACGGCGGATTGAACGGCCAGTTCCCGTGCTGGAGCCACGATGAGCTGGTAAGGGACCTCGAGCACCAGCTTCCATCCGGTGTTCCTGCCTTGCGCCCAATAGATCACTTTATCGCTTCCATCCTTGAGGTGCAGCCATCCGGTGGGGCTGGCAAGGATTTCCCTGATGCCCGGGAGACTGGTCACAAGGCCTTGGGAGAGCAGGGTGTCGAGCGCCGCCTCGTCATCCTTTGCCGGCTGTCCGCCCGGCGCCGCCGGACGCTTGTCCATCGACTCCTCGGGGCTGACGATGATGGCACCCGTCTCCGTGATGAGATAGGCGGATTCCCTGAGATCCTTGGTGACCTGCTTGGGTTGCTCGGTGACGGAGGTGACCTTGCCCCCTTCACCCGTGAGAGTCGTCCCGAAATCGCGGATATGCATCTTCCTGACGATCCTGCGCATCTCGTCGAGGGCGACATCCACCCCGGCCACCCCGATGAAGGTTCCCTTCCTGCTGTAAACCGGTTTCGTGATGCTGATCATGTCGATGTCAGATCCCCCCTCGTCGAAATAGGGTTGAGTCACATGAAGGCGGCCCGACTCCTTCGCCCCGTGGTACCAGTCCTGCGAGGGATCGTGAAAATCGTACTTGAGCCTCGCGGCACCGGGCCAGGTCTTGCGGTCGACCCAGACATCCGAGGCAGGATCGCGCCAATCCTTGTCATCGAGAACCATGTAGAGGCCGTACACCGCCGGGATCGGGCAGTATTCCAGCAGGGAGGCCATCCAGTTCACGGTGATGCCACCCTTCTTTTCATCCGCAAGCTGGGTGGCGCCGATGATGTTCGGGTACATGGCGATCCTGTCGACGAGATCATCCATCGTGCGCATCTCGTCATGGACCTCCTTGAGTGCCTCACTCGATGTCTGCTGCAGGAGCAGCTTCCGTCCGCTGTAGTAGTTGGCAAGTGCCAGCACGATAAGGATCAGGGCTGCGCCGGCCCCGATGGCCATTGCGAAACGCTGACCGATCGAGCGGGGGTAGATGAGGTTTTTCAGAGAGGCCGTCACGTTCCTGAGCGATAGTTCATCCCGCGCTTCCTGCCAAGCGCGGGAATTGGTTCCAGGAGCAGAGAGTCACTCAAGCTTGACTGAAACTTCGCAAAAGCACTTCATTGTGATCTCCCCATGAAGATACAATTTGAAAAAGCCGGCCCGATCCTTGTCGTGACCCTTGAGGGACGTCTCGATGCCTCCGAGCAGAACATGATCCGCGAGAGCGTGAGCAAGGAGATCGAGTCGAGCGGCACCAAGGGAGTCGTCTTTGACCTGTCGGGGCTGGAGTATGTCAGCAGTGCCGGGTTCCGAGAGTTTTTCCTCCTCGGCCGTCAGATGCAGCGCCTCGGTGGCGGCCTGGCCGTCTGTGCCCTGCAACCCGCAGTTCAGAGGATCTTCGACATCGCCCAGTTCCAGACCGCTTATCCGGTCTGCACCACACGCGACGAGGCGCTGGTTGCGATCGGTTCCTTGATCCCCTGAGAGGTTGAGAGGAGGCGTTTAGGCTGATGGCTGAAGGCTGTTAGGTTAGGGCCTGTTAAGGTTAAAATGGCGGGATGAGGCGAGGAGGAGACGAGGTGCAGGACAAGGCGCGAAAGAGGGAGTGTAGTCACAGCACTACACGACCGAAAGAGCAACGCTGACCCTGCGCATCTGCAACCCTCGCTTTTAGGTGCCGTTCTTTTACTGCCATGCTTTGTTGCCCAAGAGAGTCAAGACCGCAATGGTATTGCCTCTCTTATGCGCCTCGCCTGGCAGAAAAACTCCTGGCACCGCCACCTGCCTTTTTAGTCTTAACAGGCCCTAGGGCAACGTGAAGAGAGGCGTTCTGGCATGCCAACAAACTTAGGATTCATGACAGCCCCTTTTTAACGTTCTAACATTTTCGGTTTTAACTGCCATTGGACTCACCATTCGGGTGAGGCATCCGAATCTGGCAACACCGCTCTATTGCATAATCCGGGTTAAAAAATCAGCAAATGCTTTTCAGCGGCCTTCATGGGATTTAATCAGCGGTTCCCTAAGAAAGCGCTGATGCATGATCCGGGTTTATTTCCCTACATATGCTGGAGATGAAGTCTATTTACAGGTGGATGATGAAATTTTCCGACATCCCGCCTGTCTCTGGTTGAGAACTCTTCTGAAGAAGGCGGTTCTTCACATCCTGCGGAAGGGAGGAGGAATTGACCCATTGGGTTGCAGCGGTCGGATCGCCCCGCATCCACCTCGTGACAACGCTTTGCTGGGCTTTGGAACGAAGGTTGGCATCCGCCATCCCCGAGGCGAGGCCGATGGCGGACTGGGGGTCGCTTTGGGCCATCGAAAAGAGGGAAACTATGATTTTGTCATCCCGGGATTTTCCCACGGGAAGAGATTGGGCCAGTTCCAACGCGCCTTTCGGATCAGTCGTCTGCATCGCCCGGATTGCTCCGTCTAAAATCCGCGACCTGACCTCCTGATCGGTCTGCTGGTTCGCCCAGTCAAGGGCCGCTTTTTTATCGTTCATCGCCCAGTTGGCGGCGATTGTTTCGATGGCATGATTTTGCTGATTACCGGGGGGAATTAAGTCGAGCAGGTCAATCGCCTTGGCAGGATTATTTTCGGCAATCTTGTAAATCATCTGCCTGAGTGCTCTTTCCTTGGTGACTCCGTTTGGGAGCTCGCTGACATAGCGGATAGCGGCATCCGCATTCTTATTTGCCCACTCGTTCAATGCATACCTCTGGGAGGAGATGCCCTGATCACCCGGCAAAGATGAGGCTATTCCCATGGCTGTGGCTGGATCCTTCCGGGCTAATCCATAGAGAATATGATCCATGGATTGATTGCGCAATGTTCCGGGCGGCAGGGACTCCACCCAAGCCTTGGCCGCCGCGAAGTCTTTGAATCCCCATGACGACGCAACGGTCCCGATGGCGTCGCTTTTTTCAGTCGCGTTTCCAATCCCCTGTGCGTAGGCGAGCGCGGCCTTGGGATCGCTCTCCACCCATCGGGAGAGAAGCATATTCCGAAGTTGTTGCCGTTCCAATGAAGTCTTCATGGAATTCGCCTCGGAAAGGGCATCTAAGATTTGCGAGGGATCGAGTGACTGCACGGCGTCATGCTGGAGCATATAAACTTTTCTCTCATTTAACTCCGCCTTGGCTTTTTTGATCCGCTCCCTGAATTCCTGTAATGTGGAAGGGGCGCTGGTCTCGCCGTCTACCTTCTCAGCCGCAGCCAGATTGATTGTCTTTTTCTCCCTCCCTGCATCCTTGACGTCCGACCGCGGGGGGAGGACTGCTTCGACTCGGGGAGAAGGCATGGCCGTCACGGCAGAGGATTTTGCGTAACGGAAACCGGCAACGCCACCGACGGTGGCACTTACTCCGATGAGCAGGATGGCAAGGAGGATTTGAAGGGGCTTCATGGCAGGGTGGGTGATGAAAGGATTAAGATAATCCAGTTTTATCCCGAATATTGCAATAGACCGGCATCAATAGGCGTGGATGGTTCACGCGGAAGGTGGTCGTCGGATGGTTGAAACCGAACTCCGAAATTGAGGAGTTCGATTTGACACAAACTACTGACCTACAAGAAGCCATGTCGATTCTCGCCTGCATCAATCAATATGCCCTCGAAATCTTCGCAACTCCTATCGGCCAGCATCTTGCGCCAATTGACTTGTTCATTCCCATGAGACTCGCCACTCGCTTCACTCGGGCTGCCTTCGGCACTCTAACCTGCTCATCGATTTCGCAGGTTTCATCACTTTCATCTTCGGAATTCGGGTTGAAACCGTCGAAGGATTGAGATGTTACAACGTGATGGCGGTAGGCAATCTTTCCGGGCTACGAGCCGAGCCATGATCAGCAAACTTCTTGATGGCACCTTCTCGAATTGAGGTTCAGGGGTTTTCGGATCCAATTTGTAACCTTCTAATACCATCTCCACCCTTATTCAGGTAGAATTATTCAGGTAGAATCAGCTGGTTCTTTCGGGGCGATGGGCGTTGTTGTCATCCCTCGGGTTATCTTCAGATAGCCATCGGTCTTCCGCCTAGCCCATCACCAAAATTCCTTCGCCAAATCCACCGGACTAATCATGGAAATGGTATAAGGAAACGCTGATTTATTCAGACATAGAAATCCACCGGCTTAGCCGGTGGTGATGGGAAATTGGCTATGCCTGGACAATAAAAGAGGGGAGGCATTTAGGCTCATCTGCAGAAAGTGTTTTGTTAGCATGCTTACGCGAGAGGAGTCCGAGAAACAGAATGATGGCTTCTCATAGAGGCCAAATCTCAATCGCATGCAGGCCGTTGCGGGAAGCCGCAGCAACTGAAGTCATTTGTCGATTTTTGTGGCGTTGTTCGCTCGGGCGAGAGCGCTGAGGGTATTGACTCGCTCGCTCCCGCGAGGCTCGCTCTGGCGGGTTTGCCTGCGGCAAATCTACCCAAGCAGCTCCCGCAGCTAGGTGTTGCCCGGCGCTCGCGCCTTCAACCAAGCCTCTGGTGAGAGGCGCGGAGAAGCATGCCGAAGGCATGATCTCCCATACCAATGGGGGACGGCACCGCTTTTCGGGAGAGAAGTGCCGTTCAAAAATCAGAAAATGCTTTTCAGCGGCCTGCATGGGATTAAATCAGCGCTTCCCTAGCACCGGAAGAGGAATCCAGTGGATACTCCTGATTTCCTGATCAATCTCCTGAGGCCGTGATGGCCCGGTCGGCCTCGACAAGTTTTTCGTAGAGTGGCATCAGTCCCTCGGGGATGATCCGCGTTCCGGCGATCATCGGCATGAAGTTCTGGTCTCCCGTCCAGCGGGGGACGATGTGCAGGTGGAGGTGCTCCTCGAATCCGGCTCCGGCCGTCGTGCCGAGATTGAATCCCACATTGAAGCCCTCTGCCTTGACCACCTCGCGAAGCAGTCGCTGTGCATGGGTCGCCAGATGCCAGAGATCGAGTGCTTCCTCGTCGGTCAGATCTTCCATGCGTGAGGTCCGGCGGTAGGGAACCACCATCAGATGGCCGGAGGCATAGGGATATTTGTTGAGGATCAGGAAGGCGTTTCTTCGGCGGCAGACCACGAGGTGGGCGGGGTCATCGGTGGAGGCGGCGGCTTCGGCAAGAAAGTCCTCGCCGCTGGAACGCTCACGGCTGAAATACTCCACGCGCCACGGGGCCCAGAGTGATTCGAGGTGTTCCTTGGGGAATGACATGACTCTTTATGTAACCGAACGGGCCGGTTGATCCAGACATTCGAGCACCGCGCGTGCGGCTCGAGCGGAGGCCGGGTTGTTCGCTTCCCCCCCGAGGGTCGCGGTGACAGAGGCCAAATCCGAGGAGAGCCTCTCCCTTGCGTCCGTGCTGTTGAGAAGCCGCAGACCTTCGTCGGCAAGGGCGGCCGGAGTGGCGTCATGCTGGATGAACTCCCGGATGACGGGGCGGTTTGCCAGGATGTTCACCATCCCCAGGTAGGGAACGCGGATGACGCGGATGCCGACTTCGTAGGTGAGGGTCGCCACCTTATAGACCAGCGCGTAGGGGAGTCCGAGGCATGCGGCCTCAAGCGTCGCCGTGCCTGAGCAGACAAGCCCCGCACCCGCCCGGCGCATGAGATCGCGTGATGCGCCGGTGGTGATCGTGATGGTCACGGAGGCGGTGGTCGCCATCTCCCTCATCAGTGCAGCGTGGGCCTCTGTGGCCGCCGCCGCCTCGAAGCGGATCTCGGGGCGGGACTTGGCGATCAGGCGTGCCGCACCCAGCATCGCGGGGAAAATCCTCCGCACCTCCCTTTCCCGGCTTCCGGGGAAGAGGCCGAAGAGGTTCTCGTCGCGGTCGGCAACGGGAACGCGGCGCAGCTCCTCGGCCATCGGGTGACCGGCGAAGACCGTCGGCAGGCCGGAGGATTCGTAGATCGCCTTCTCGAACGGGAAGATGCAGATCATCAGGTCGAGGGCCTTTGCCATCTCCGGGATGCGGCGGCGGTTCCAGGCCCAGACCTGGGGGCTGATGTAGTAGATGATCCGAGTCGGGATCCTCCGTTTCCGGATCGCCTTAGCGAGGCGGAGATTGAAGCCGGGATAGTCGACCAGAATCACCGCTTCGGGCGGATCGGCCATGAGGTCGTCGAGAAGGGCCCCGAACTTCCGCTTGAAGTAGCCGTAGTGGCGGAGCACATCCCAGAGGCCGAGAACACCCGCTTCCGCGATCCAGTTATCGAGGGACCCTCCGGAGGCCGCGGCTTCGGAGTCCATCTTCGGGCCTCCCTTGCCGGTGAAACGGATGCCGGGATTGCGTTCCCGAAGAGAGCGCATCAGGGCCGCGCCATGCGTGTCGCCGCT
>JBEAOJ010000113.1:0-7030 GCA_041164985.1 Verrucomicrobiota bacterium
CGGTTATAGTCGCGGGAAGCCACCCCCTCGCCTTTCAGTTCTTCAAGAAGGGAATCGGTCATTCCGCGCAGAGTGGCGATTCTGCCAAGATGCAGCACCACGAAGCGGGCTCCGAACTCCTTGGCTGTTTCCAGGGTCTGGCAAGTCAACTTGAACGCCCTCTCCCGTTCCTGCGATCGATGGGAGGTGAACTCGTAGCAGTCGGGATTATCCACCGTGACCTCGACCGGCATCGGGCAGAAGTTATGGACACTGATCACTTTGAAGCCCCCCGCCTTGAAAGAGCCACGGATGCCATGCAACTGCGAGACAGAGAGACCGTGACCGAGTTCGATCGTGTCGAATCCGAGATCAAGGATTTCTTGAACGATCTTCATGCCATCGCGATGACGGGAGGCGTTCCAGTTGGTGGAAAAAGCAAGCATGGGGAAAAAAGGGCCGGCTTTCGCCGACCCCTTTGTGATTTGTTGATCCGCCCGATGGTACGGGCGGTTCCGAATAGCCTACGCGGTGTAGGTGGTCGAGGCGGTGGTTCCGCCGTGACCGGTCCAGTTCGTGTGGAAGAACTCACCCTCGGGCTTGTCGACGCGCTCGTAGGTGTGGGCGCCGAAGAAGTCGCGCTGGGCCTGCAGGAGGTTGGCCGGAAGGACCGCGCTGCGGTAGCTGTCGTAGTATCCGAGGCTGGCGGTGAAGGCGGGGGCGGCCACGCCGCGCTCGACGGCGGCGGCGATGGCACGGCGCCAACCGGCCTGCGACTTCGCGAAAACCTCGGTGAAGAACGGGGCGAGCATGAGGTTCTCGAGGTTCGGATTGGCCTCGTAGGCCTCCTTGATCCGGTTCAGGAAGGCTGCACGGATGATGCAACCGCCGCGCCAGATGGTGGCGATGTCACCGAAGTTCAGGTTCCAGCCGTAGAACTTGCTCGCGGTTCCAAGCAGGTCGAGACCCTGCGCGTAGCTCACGATCTTACTGGCATAGAGGGCGTCGCGGACATCGTTGATGAACTGCACGCGGTCGCCGGTGAAGGCGGGGGCGGTCCATCCGGGGAGGATGCCGCTCGCGGTGATGCGCTTGGCCTTCATCGAGGAAAGGATGCGGGCCTCGACAGCGGCATTGACGGTTGAGAGGACGACGCCGTGTTCGACGGCGTTGCCGACGGTCCACTTGCCGGTTCCCTTCTGGCCTGCCTTGTCGAGGATGAGATCAACGAGGGGCTTGCCGGTCTCCTCGTCCTTCTTGGTGAAGATCTGCTCGGTGATGTCGATGAGGTAGCTGTTGAGCTCGCCCTTGTTCCATTCGGCGAAGATCCGGTGAAACTCCTCGGCGGTCGGGTTGATGGCCGCCTTCAGGATGGCGTAAGCCTCGCAGATGAGCTGCATGTCGCCGTACTCGATGCCGTTGTGGACCATCTTGACGTAATGGCCGGCACCATCGGGGCCCATGTGGCGGCAGCAGGGTTCCCCCTCCACGTTCGCGGCGATCTTGCGGAAGATCGGACCGACGGACTTCCAGGACTCCTCGGAGCCGCTGGGCATGATGGAGGGGCCGTTGAGCGCGCCCTCCTCGCCGCCGGAGACACCGGCACCGACGTAGTGGAGTCCCTTTTCCTTGAGGGCCTTTTCGCGACGCTGGGTGTCGGTCCAGAGGCTGTTGCCACCGTCAATGATGATGTCACCCTTCTCGAGAAGCGGCACCAACTGCTCAATGACGGCATCCACGGGAGCGCCGGCCTTCACCATGATCATGGCCTTGCGGGGGCGGGCGAGGGAGCCGACGAATTCCTCAAGGGTCTTGGCGGCGTGGATCTTCTTACCCTTGGCACGGCCTTCCGCGAACTTCTCGGTCACGGCGTAGGTGCGGTTGAACACACTGACAGAGAAGCCCTTGCTCTCCATGTTGAGGACGAGGTTCTCGCCCATGACGGCGAGGCCGATCAGGCCGATATCACTTTGGTTGGTGCTCATAATTGGTGGAAATCAGGATGGTAGTTGGTCTTGAAAGAGTTGAAGAACCTATCTCCCGCGGAGGGGGGTTGGCAACCGAGTTCTCTGCCGGCAGGCACCCACTATGGGACCGCTGATGATTACTTTTAACTTACGGATTTCTCATCTTCCTTCAACGGAAGCAGCCACGAGAAGAGCCCCGAGAGGAAAAGCGCCCCCACAATGATGCCAAGGGACCAGGCGGTCGGGAAGTGTCCCTCGTAGTGCCTGTCGAGCCAGGACATCTTCAAACCCACGAAGCAGAGGATGAACCCGAGACCGTATTTGAGGTAGTGGAACTTGGAGGCCATCCCGGCAAGGACGAAGAAAAGGGCGCGCAGACCCAGGATCGCAAAGATGTTCGAGGTAAAGACGATGAATGGTTCACTGGTGATGGCGAAGATCGCAGGGACGCTGTCGACAGCAAAGACGATGTCGGTGAACTCGATGAAGACGAGGGTGAGAAGGAGAGGAGTTCCCATCCAACGTCCCGATTCACGGATAAGGAACTTCCCATTCCTCAGCGTCGGAGTGATCGGAAGCATCTTCCTCAGCAGGCGAAGGAGGATGTTCTGCGCCGGATCGGGATGCGACTCGGGTCCGAATGCCACCTTGAGCCCCGTAAAGGCGAGAAAAACGCCGAAAAACAAAGGCACCCAGGAGATCTGCATCAGAACCGAACCGAGTGCGATGAAGATGGCGCGGAAGACAAGGGCACCAAGAATGCCGTAGAAAAGGATCCTGTGACGGTATTTCGGCGGGATGGCGAAGAAGTCGAAGACCACCAGGAAGATGAAGAGATTGTCCACGGAAAGGCTCTTCTCGACGAGCCAACCCGAGAGAAACTCCAGGCTGCACTGGCGCGCCAAGGCATGGGCGTCAAAACCTGCAAGTCTCGGATCCGAGGGAAAGAAATTTACCCCGAAGAAATACAACCCGGAGCAAAAGAGCAGGGCCAGACTGACCCAGAAAAGGACATTGGAGAGTGCCTCGCGGTGACCGATCTCATGTTCCTTGCCATCCCGTCTCTTCATGTCGAGGAAGAGGCTCCCGAGGATCATCAGGCAGAAGATTCCGTAGAGCCACCAGAACTTCTCCATGGGAAAGAGTTCGGGATGATGAGGATGGGGAGTGGTCATGGTCTATTGCGTTAATTCAAAATGAAGATCCCCGGAACGAGAAACCTGATGCAGTTTCAGGTATAGATCGAGTCGCTAGGTGCCTAGGGAAAGTGAAGGGAAAAAGGTTCCATGACTATCGTTAAACGCGAACTCTGAAGATAAAAGAGCTGCGTTAGCTTAATACACAGAGTGGTTGGAAGAATTATCGGCCAACCGTAGGATTGGAGAGGAGTTCTTTCTCCTCCGGCCTGAGGAGCGATTGACTGATTGATCCGGCCAGAAACGCAGCTTGCTCACCCTGTCCGTTTGCCTTGAGCACAGCGCAACGCACCGCTTTCCAGGGCTCGGGGGCGGCAGTCCAGTCGATCTCCTTGTCACGATAGATATCAAGGGCGCCCTTGGGGTTTCCTGATCGCAATCTTCCCAGGGCCGCAGTGCTGATCCGTGGCAGGGAATCAGGCTGCTCGATCAGCAATTTCCCAGCCAAAGCCGCTGACTCCGCTGTATCTCTCTTGGTCAGAAGCCTCAGATAAGTGATGTCACAGGTGGCTTCCGGGTTTCCCGGTTGTGCCACCAGCAACTCCTCATAGAGCGGGATCAGCGACAAGGCGCTTGCAGATCGTGGTTGGCACCTGATCAGACCGACAAGCCCCGGAACCTTCGTCTCGCTGCGATTCGCCAACTCGCGGTAGGTTCTTGCAGCCCGGGAGATCTCCCCGATCTGCTCTTCATAACCCGCGATATAGGCCAGGGTTTCGGTCTTCTCGAGATTCAAGGCGCCACCCACATTGCGCCACTCCTCCTCCGAGAGAGCCTTGTTGCCGGAAATCATGGCAATCCGGGCCCGGTAGAGATGTTTCACGGCATCGGGGATTCCGGATGCCGCGGGAAAGTCCAACATCCTCATGATTTCATTCCAGTTACCCTCCGCACTCTGTGCATCCATGACGACCAGCAGCCAGTCGGTGTCCTTCAGCGGGAGTTCCCTTCCGGCGAACACCACCACCTCCTTGTGAAATCCTCCACGGTTCAGCCACTTGGCCGTATCCAACATCTCCGGACGTGGAGCTGACTGATACCGGCTCATCATCCGCTTCACGACCACATCCTTCACCGATGGATCATGAAGTATTTCCATGTCGGCGGAGAGGAACTCATCGGAGGAACCGCTTTCCTTCAGTGAGGGGAGGATCTTGATCAGCATCTCCACCTCGGCCGTCGTGAGATGCACGGGTGATTGCCCCGAAGGCAGAAGCGCGATTCGTGCCAGCAGGCGCCAAGCTGGGAGGGAGGCGCCGGTATTGCCGGCAAGCACCTCTTTCAGGAGATCCACAGCCTTCCGTCGGCTCTCCGCGGATGGCTTCGCAAGCAGATACATGGCAGCCTGGAGCCTGAGACGCGCGGCATCCGCTTTGGGAAATCCCAGGGCAGCGACAAGGCACGAGTCGGCCGCCCGTGAGAGATCACCCTGACGCGCAAGGAGCGAGGCCTCGATCAGACTTCGCCGGAGAGCCTGCTTGACCGGCAGATCCTTGGGCAGACGACCCAGTGCCTCCCGGCTGACATCATCCATGCCAGCTTTGGAGCCCCCCGCACCCAGCTCCGCAAGACCGAGCAACTCATCGGCATCGGATCCCCCCGCTCGCATCCTCTCCAGCAACTTAGCCAGCGAAGCCTGATCCCCGGCACGGGCATTGTGAAGTTCCACGGCCTGCACCACCTTCTCGCTGCCTGGAGCAAGAGAGAGAGCCTGTTTAAGAAGTCCGATTCCCCGCGCGGAATCACCGAGTGCAAAGGCCGTTCCCGCCTCGCGGATCAACATGGCTGAGCGCCATTCCTTGGCGACACGATAGAGAGGAGGAGCTACCAACAGCAAAACCAGCACGACCAGGCCACGGAGGATCCAGCGGCGTTTTTTAGGATCGGCAAACCACGGGGGCGCCGCGGCCCCGGAGTCCTCGCTCTCCTCAGAGTAATCGGGCAACTCCTCTTGATCGCCGCGCGGGATCTCTTGGTGGTTCATCTCGCTCATGACTCAGTTGTTTATCGGAGACAGAGTTGGACTCACCGTCAATGTCTCTTGAAAATACCGCTTCAGGGCATCGCGGGCAGCAGCCTCTGAAGAAAGGTTCCAGAAAGCAACTTCCACCATTCTCTGCCCCCTGTTGCGCTTGCCCAGCATCACATTCCTCATGCGGCCCTTGAGCGACTGATCCACGCTCTCAGATTCAGGCGACGCGCTTCCCTGTTCCATGATCGCGTGAAAGACATACACCGGCCTGCCGTGTTGGGAGAACAGCCAGCCATGCAACCTGATCATCCCTGCAGGGGATCCGAATTCGGCATCAGCAAGTGTTCCTTCCATCCGCATCCCTATATTGGAGAGGCATACTTCAGGGCTGTGCATCCGTACGGATTGGAGAGCTGTGCGCCCGGGTGGCCATGACAGAATGAACGACTGGGCCTTCTCCCGGGAGGATCCTGTCCATCTCTCGGAAAAGCCTTCCGGATAAAACATCATATGAAGCGTCCCGGGGGCGATCGGCACTTCAGTAACACCGGGAACCCCGAACCGTCGTGATATTTCCCATTCCCAGCCGCTGTCCGACGGCAAGTCATGGATCCGGAACCAGACCTCCGTCAGGACCATCGAACCAAGCATGACGGAGAAAACGGAAAAGAGGATCGGCATGGACGGCTTCCAGAGATCCCCCGCAACGGGTTGGATTGGGGTTTTGGCCGGGAGGGTTCCCACATCATCCATGCCTGGGGGGAAGGAAGCCTTTCGCTTCCAGCGCAGAGCGCAGGCAATCACCGCGGAGACAGTGATGACGAGAACAATCAGACCCGCCGGGTCATGCCACACCGACACGGCATCGATTCCCTGACGAGAAGCCACCACCGCAAGCAGCGAACTTCTCAAGACATTCCCTGCGAGCGCCGCGAAAAGAGCAACCGCAAGAAGCATCACCCTCCTTGCGGGGTGGAGACGGAATACCTCACCGAAAAAGAGCGCCACCATCAGGCCGCTTTGCAGCGATCGGATTCCGCTGCAGGCCTCCTCGATGCCCAGCACACCGACCGGGAGAATGATCAGGTTGCCCTGCCTGAGGGCCTCGTATCCCAGCCAATGGAGGACCTCCATGGTTGTCGATGTGTTCCATGACATCAGTCCCGACATCAGCCACTGCTCGAAGTTTCTCGGCCATGGGACCGCAATCAGAAAGAAAACAACCGGAAAGCAAAAGTGCCTCAGCCAGGCACGCCCGCCCGATTTGAAAAGCAAGGCAAGCGTTACAGTGATCGAGGAGAGAGAAGCCGCCACTCCAAGGGGCCTCCAATCGGGATTTCCCTCCGCGAGGGGAATCACCACGGCAAGGAGAAGCGCACCGCACAGCATCACCGACAAGCCAACGGTACGTCCCCCACGGGAGGGCGGGGTCGGTGCAGGGCGGTCTTCCCAACGCTTCAGCAACAAGCCGGCGATCAGCAAAGGGACCAGCATCCCATAGCTGTACTGAGGATCGACCCGCCAATCGTTTCCGATGATACGGACCGTTGCAACCCAGCATGTCAACACCACCAGCACGGGGAGCGCGACCCCCAAAGACGGAAATGCATGACTCTGCCGAGAACTCTCCATCCCACATTCTCCTCCCCCCCGATCAAGGAATCAAGCCCTGCAGGATCCTTGATTCCTTCAATTTAACCCAAAAATTGCATTAGGGAAGCGCTGATTAAATCGCATAGAGGCCGTTGCGGAAAGAATGGGCCGCGGGCAAGGCGGCTTGGCGCGAGCAGCCCCGAAGTGGGCTGTAAGCGCCAAGCCAACGCAGCCCCCGGCCTGTTATCTCTGCAACCCGAAGGGCTGAAGCCATTTGTCGATTTTTGCGGCGTTGCTCGCTCGGGCGAGACCGCTGCGGGTAT
>JBEAOJ010000114.1:0-2934 GCA_041164985.1 Verrucomicrobiota bacterium
CGATGTCCTCCACCGAGGGTCTCAAGCGAGGGATGGCCGTCCGTTCCCTCGGCAAGCCGATCTCCGTCCCCGTGGGCGAGGGGGTTCTCGGCCGTATCTTCAACGTGCTCGGCGAACCTTGCGACGAGCGCGGTCCCGTCAAGGCTGACAAGACCCTCCCGATCCACCGTCACGCGCCCCCGCTTGTCGACCAGGACACCAAGGCCCAGGTGCTGGAGACCGGCATCAAGGTCATCGACCTGATCTGCCCCTTCACCAAGGGTGGCAAGGTCGGCGCCTTCGGCGGCGCCGGCGTCGGCAAGACCGTCGTCATCATGGAGCTCATCAACAACATCGCCAAGGGGCACGGCGGTTACTCGCTCTTCGCCGGTGTCGGCGAGCGTACCCGCGAGGGCAACGACCTCTACGGTGAAATGATCGAGTCCGGCGTCATCGCCGTGAAGAAGGACGAGAAGGGCCACCCCGTCAAGGACGCCGACGGCAACTTCATCTTCCTCGAGGAAGGATCGAAGGTCGGTCTCGTCTACGGCCAGATGAACGAGCCTCCGGGCGCCCGTCTGCGTGTCGCGCTCACCGCGCTCGCCATGGCGGAGTACTTCCGCGACGAGAAGCACCAGGACGTGCTCCTCTTCGTCGACAACATTTTCCGTTTCTCCCAGGCGGGCTCCGAGGTCTCCGCGCTGCTCGGTCGTACCCCGAGCGCCGTCGGTTACCAGCCGACCCTCGCCGCTGAAATGGGCAATCTCCAGGAGCGCATCACCTCCACCAAGGACGGATCAATCACCTCCTTCCAGGCGGTCTACGTTCCCGCGGACGATCTCACCGATCCGGCCCCGGCGAACACCTTCGCCCACCTCGACTCCACCATCGTGCTCGAGCGCTCCATCGCGGAGCTCGGCATCTATCCCGCCGTGGATCCTCTTGCCTCCACCTCCAAGGCGCTTGCGCCCGAGATCGTCGGCGAGGAGCACTATGCGGTCGCCCGCGGCGTCCAGAAGGTGCTCCAGCGCTACAAGGACCTGCAGGACATCATCGCGATCCTGGGCATGGACGAGCTTTCCCCCGAGGACAAGCTCACCGTCTACCGCGCCCGCAAGATCCAGCGCTTCCTCAGCCAGCCCTTCCACGTCGCGGAGATCTTCACCGGCTCGAAGGGCCAGTATGTCCCGATCGCCGAGACCATCCGCGGTTTCAAGGAGATCCTCGACGGCAAGATGGACGAGGTTCCCGAGGGTGATTTCTACATGAAGGGTGGCATCGACCAGGTGGTCGCGGCTTCCAAGAACTCCTAAGATGGCAACCCTGCACCTCGAGATCGTCACCCCGGAGGCACGCACCTTCTCGGGCGAGGCCCAGATGGTGGTTGTTCCCGGGGTCGAGGGTGAGATCGGGATTCTTCCCGATCACATGCCCCTGATGACCCAGATCAATCCCGGGGAACTCCGCTACACGACCCCCGAAGGCGAGCATTTCCTCGCCGTCGGAAGCGGTTTCCTCGAGGTGCTGCCCGACCGTGTCTCGGTGATGACCGACATGGCGGTCGCGGAGGCTGAGATCGACGAGAAGGCCGCCGAGGAAGCCGTGGCGCGCGCCCGCAAGGAGATTGCCGAGAAGGCGCTGGCGGGTGAGGAACTCGCATTTGTCCAGGCCTCGCTCCTCAAGTCGCTCGCTCAGCTTCACGTGAAGCGTCGCTCCAGGCACTGATCGGGAAACAGGGGCCAACGATGGAAGCCCCCGCCACCCCCCGCCTTCTGCTGGCCTCCTGCCTTGAGCAGGGGAGACATCATATTGGCCAGATCCTCCTGGGGTCTGATTTCACGCTCCGCCATGCAGCGGACGAGGGCCGGGATGATCTCGTGGTTCACACATCCCCCGCGGATGCCCGGGTAATCGCCCGCTATGATGCCGAGGGGAACTTCCGTCCCCTCAAGACGGCTCCCAATCTCAAGCGGGGCTGGCTTCTCGAGGCAGGTTCGCTGGAGGGAATGGAACTGGCGCTGGAGTTCTTTTATCCGGCCGCCCTCGGCATGTGGCTTTACCATCTGCGCGGGAAACTCCATCCGACACCACTCCGGGAGACCTTGGATCGTCAGACCGGCATGTACCGCATCACCCAACTCCTCAAGGATGATCAGGCCTCGGAACTTGTCGCCCGCTGCTGCAACTCGGAGGGTGGTTGCCTCAGGACGATCCTCTGGGATCTTGCGCCCGGTCATGCAATCACCTCGCTTCCCGCTTCCAAATTCTCACTGGAAAATCTCCCTTCAAACCGCATCCCGCTCCTCTGCAGGGAACTCTGCAATCTGGTGGTGGCCGCAGCACGACCTATTGCAAAAGGCAATCTCCCGAAGAAGGAGTAAACCCAAAACTGCATTTCAGGCGGGATGGACAAACAATTAGAATTTTATCAGGAACTCAGGAAAAGGCGGAACTTGGTAGGCGGGCCGGGATTGAGTGCCGAAGGAACCACGGAACACAGGCATGTAGTCATTCAAGTTTTTTCTTTTGGGGAGTTGAGTTTTTTGGCTCTTCGCTATTTTCAGTGGGTGGGCAGGGGTCTTAAGGGTGGCACTTCGAGTTGGAGTTTCCCGACCTTGAGATAGGCCATGATCCTGAAGGTATTGATTGATCGGTAGCCTCTGGCCAAACGCTTGGCGAGTTGGAGCAGACCATTGATAGTCGGCCCTTAAAATGCCCTTTGGAGAGCAGGGGAGATTGGGATAGGGCTGTGGAGAGGTATTGGGGATAGGATTTGAACGAGAGCCGAGAGGATCTTGCTCATCCAGAGGGATAGGTTGGCGGCTGTGGCAGCTAGGAGGAGGTTGATGCTGTCGCCCTGTTGGCCCTTGAGGAAGTTGCGACCGAGGCGGAAGTCGCTTTTGAGATGGCCGATGCGGGGTTCGATGGCAGCCCTTCTGCGGAAGCGGGCCCGGG
>JBEAOJ010000115.1:0-3145 GCA_041164985.1 Verrucomicrobiota bacterium
CATGGCATCCGCAAATCCTGTCTCTACATCCGAATCAAAAACGCTCTAACCCGAATCATGCAATAGAACGGCATCAATAGGTGTGGATGGTTCACCCTGATGGTGAGTCCCAAAAGGGTTAAAAGCGTTACACAGTTAAAAGGTTACAACGGGCTGAAGTCAGAGGCCGAATGGAACTCATGAGGGCATCTTATTGAGGGAGCTTTCCCTGACATCCCACTCCCGACTCCCGGTTCGGGGCTCTCCTGGATCCCGGTTTTAACATTTCACTTTTTTAACTCTTTTAACATGGCCTCCCATGATCTCAGGAATTCCCAATGCAAATTCCGGGTCTAACGGCCGAATGCCCTCCTTTCACTTGAACCTCTCCATAAATGACCATATATTAAATCAAATGGCCATTTCCGTCACCGAGTTCAAGGCTCACTGTCTCCGGATCCTTCGCGATGTGGAGCGCAGCAACAAGCCGGTGGAGATTTCCAAACAGGGGAGGGTCCGCTACCGGATCGTCCCGGTTCGGGAACCTGAAACGGCCCCTTGGATGCGTCTGCGCCGACACGGCCTGCTGACTGCGGCTCCTGATGAGTCCGTCATGTCAGCCGGCGACTGGGAAGCCGCACGGTGAGCCTGCTCCTCGACACCCATGTCTGGATCTGGTGGCTTTCCGGCCAACCCGATCTGCCGGCCAGAAGTCGCGCGCGCCTTGACGGGATGGCTGAGCAGGGGGAACCGCCCTGCCTCTCGGCGATCAGCCTCTGGGAAGCACAGATGCTGGCACGCAAATCACGACTCAAGCTCGACATCCCCTTTTCCGAGTGGATTCTGACGGCCTCGGATCCCGAGGTGGTGAGGGTTCTGCCCGTCGATTCCGCGGTGGTGATCGCCTTGGACGGGCTTCCGGATTCATTTCATGGCGATCCCGCGGACCGCATGATCGTGGCCACGGCTTTGGCAAACCGCCTTCCATTGATGACTCTGGATGGATCGATCAGGAAGTCCCGGGTGGTGAAATGCCTGTAGGGCAAAGCGCGGCTCAGGTAAATAGACTGAAGGCTATTAGGGCGGAGACCCATGCCTTGTCCTAACAGTCTAATAGGCTACAGCCTAACAGCCTTGTATCGCTGCCTTTCGGCAGCGATACTGCGGCCATGGACTCCCTGATCCGCCTTCTCCGCCAGAACTCCGCGATTCCCCGTGCCGATCTCGCCCGCCAACTAGGCCAGAGCGAGGCGGAAGTGGCCGCCAAGATCGCGAAGCTCGAGTCCGACGGGACCATCCTCGGCTACCAGGCCGTGATCAACCGCGAGAAATACGATGCCGATGCCGTGACGGCCGTCATCGAGGTGCGCGTGACCCCGGAGCGCGAGGGAGGGTTTGACCGCATCGCCAACAGGATCGCCGGATTCGAGGAGGTCGAGAGTGTCTACCTGATGAGCGGCGGCTATGATCTGCTTGTCATCGTCGACGGCCGTTCCCTGCGCGAGGTCGCCTCCTTCGTTGCTGACAAGCTGAGCACGATCGAGGCCGTCCAGTCGTGCGCGACCCGTTTCCGTCTCAAGACCTACAAGGAGAACGGTCTTCTGCACGCCGTCGAGGAGGCTCCCGAGCGCCTCGCGGTGACCCCGTGACACACCCCGCCGAAGGAATCGGGAACAACGCCATGAGCAGTTCACGCATCGCGGACCACGTCCGCAACATCCCCCGTTCCGGGATCCGCGATTTCTTCGAGATCGTCCAGTCGATGAAGGATGTCATCTCGCTCGGCATCGGCGAACCCGACTTCGTCACCCCGTGGCACATCCGCGAGGCCGCCGTCTATTCCCTGGAGAAGGGAAAGACAGGCTACACCTCCAACCTCGGCTCCCCGCGACTCCGCCGCTCCATCGCGGCCTATGTCGAGAAGCACTTCTCCGTCTCCTACAATCCCCACGACGAGATCATCGTGACCGTCGGCGTCTCCGAGGCCATCGATCTGGCGCTCCGCGCCCTGCTCAATCCCGGTGACGAGGTCCTCTACCACGAACCGTGCTACGTCTCCTACGGCCCCAGCATCCGGTTGGCGGGAGGCGTTCCCGTTCCCGTCGCGACACGCGGCGAGGATGAATTCTCGCTCCGTGCGGCCGATCTCGAGAAAGCCGTCACCAAAAAGACGCGCGTGCTGATGCTCAACTTCCCGACCAACCCGACCGGAGCGGTGATGCCCTTGGAGGAGCTGAAGAAGATCGCCGCCTTTGCCGCGAAGCACGATCTCGTGATCCTCAGCGATGAGATCTACAGCGAACTCACCTATGACGGGGTGCCGCACCACTCCATCGCCGCCCTCCCGGGCATGAAGGAGCGGACGGTTTTCCTGCACGGATTCTCCAAGGCCTTCGCGATGACGGGATGGCGCATCGGCTACGCCTGCGGCCCCGCCGACATCATCGAGGCGATGATGAAGATCCACCAGTACTCCATCCTCTGCGCCCCGATCATGGCCCAGGAAGCCGCCGTCGAGGCCCTCGAGCGCGGCACCCGCAGCATGGAGCGCATGCGCGAGGAATACCGCCTGCGCCGCAACTTCATCGTCTCCTCGCTGAATGATGCAGGCATCCCGTGCCACCTACCCAAGGGCGCCTTCTACGTCTTCCCCGACATCCGCAGCACAGGCCTGACCAGCAGGGAATTCGCGCTCAAGCTGCTGGAGACCAAGAATGTCGCCGTCGTTCCCGGCACCGCCTTCGGCTCATGCGGCGAAGGGTATGTCCGCTGCAGCTATGCGACCGCGATGGATCAGATCAAAATCGCCGTGGAACGCATCGCGGACTTCGTCCGGCGCTAGATCCCTCAATCAAACGTGAGCAAGGAAAGCCGTCCGGCTGCCAAGGTCCATCCCTAATAGTCTAGAGTAAATAAAGTTGAGTCATGGCCACAAGAGGCACAGGAAAAATAGCACCTATCCGACTGGGCTTCATCTTCTGAACGTGTGATCAATCAAACCGTCTGCCAAAACATTTCATCACCCAATTATCCGCTGATCCCTTCCTTTCTCCCTCTTGTGCATCTTGTGGCTACACCTTTTCTAAAAACGCTCTAACAGACTACAGTCTAATAGCCTGCTCCTCCTTCCGGCGGAGCTGACAGAGTTCGCGGCCTTCACGGCCCT
>JBEAOJ010000116.1:0-3987 GCA_041164985.1 Verrucomicrobiota bacterium
AGGACTGGTGAGGGAGCAGTTTCAGGCTCTGGAAGACTTTGGCACCTCGACGGCCGGCAAGTCGGTTCGGCTCTCCCTGGCCGGAGCAAACACGATCCTCGAGTGGTTGGTGGCTCCCCGCTTGGGACCAGCAACACTTCCCGGGGTGGAATTCGATCTCCACCACGAGAGGCAGGCTGAGATGATCGAGCATCTGCAGGATGGAAGTCTCGATCTGGCGATCATCGCCAAGGAGCAACTGGGGAGGCAGTTTGCCACGGCCCCGTTGGGATCTCTCGAATACTCCCTCTTCATCCCCAAGAACCTGGGCAAGGGATCCAATCTGCGGCAGGCCCTCCGTGAATTCCCATTGGCACTCCCGATCGGCGGACGGGTCAGGGGGGCCGTGATCAAGTATGCAGGGGAACTGATGGGAGAGACCCTTGGGACGACCGGCTATTTGAACGCCCTCGCCTCCTTGAAGGCCGGTCACTATGCCTCGGTCCTTCCCACGCTGGCAGCCCCGGATCTGGGCACCTCAGTCCGCTCTATCCAGATCCCTGAGTCGATCATCCCAAAGCGCCAGATCGTTCTGGCATGGAAGCGCAGGACAGCAGCCACACGCCCCGCTGTGGATGCCGCCATTGCACGCCTTAAGGAACTCCTGACTTTCTGAAAAAGAGGCCGCACTAAACCGGCTCATCACTCTCCCTTCGCCAAGCGGGTGGCGTTATGGGCCGGGAGGCCGGCCTTCTTGAATCGGGCCTGGGCTTTTTTGATGTCGTATTCCACTCGCCGCATCAGCAGCAGGTTCTGCTCGTAGTCGTAGAGGGCGTAGGAGGCGCGGGGATCACCGTCACGGGATTGTCCAACGGAGCCGACATTGACGGAGTAGCGCTTGGAGGCATCGAGGCGGACGGGCTTATCCCCGGGGGTGAGGCAACGGACGCCGAAGGTCTTGGGGTTTTCCTCCCAGATAGAGGGGACGTGGGTATGGCCGTTGAAGGAGATGAAGGTGCTCTGGACGGCGAAGTGAGCCTCGGCCTCGGTGATCTCATGGATGTAGTGAAAATGACTGGGCTCATTCAGCGAGGCATGGGAGAGGGTAATAGGGTCGAGGTCCACCGTGATGGGGAGATCTCTGAGCCAGCCCAACTCGCTTTTGCTAACCTGTTCCTTGGCGATCCGCAGGGGATGTCGAACCGATACGTCCCAGTCCTCATCGAGGATCTTGTCGGCGAGGAGAAGCATGGCCTCGTGGTTGCCCAGGACGGAGACAGAGCAGAGATCCATGACCCGCTTCACGCACTCCCCCGGCTCGGGTCCGTAGCCGACGATGTCGCCGAGGCAGAGGATCCCCCGGACAGGGAAGTCCCTGATGTCTTGGAGCACGGCCTCCAAGGCATCGAGATTCGCATGGATGTCACTGATGAGGGCGAAGAAGCTGGGGGTGCTGGTGGATTTGGAGGGTTTTGGCATAGTGAGTATTTGGGGATTGGGGACTAGATGATGGGTGATAGGGGTAGGTGCTGGGAAAAAACACACCCCTCTACCCTATGGGGATGATCCGTGCTTATCGGGGCGGCGGTTGGGGTTGACGAAGAAGAACTTGGTTGTGATGGGTCCGTCGGTTTTCGGCTCCGGGTAACTGATGCTCACGGGACAACCGGGGCCCAAGCTTCGGCGGAGTGACTCGGCAAATTCCTCAAGGGTTGGCGGCCTGTCCCTTCTCTTGCCCGGATCAGGTGATACTGAATCAAGCGGCTTGCTCACGGGACACCTCCTCTTCGTAGTGGGTCAGGTCACACAGAAGGCTGTCGCGCAAAACCCTCGCGATGCCCGAGTCGCTGGTGTTGAGACTCCTGCGCACCCGGCGCTTGGTGTGGTCGGGCAGGTGCTCGGTGTAATGGACCCACCAAGTTCCATTATTATTCCAGAGGTGGTGGAAGGGGTTCTCCGTGGTCCGGATGGAGAGGACGGGCTTGTCGATCGTTGCCGTCGTTATGCCCTGTTGAAGTGTATTCGCTGCGCTCATGTGGGTGTGATGTGTGGGTGGTCACACCAGGAACCCGGGCAAAAAAAAGCGCCGTTCCGATCAGGAAAGGCGCTTTATCAAGCCTGGAGAGATTTTTGTTCGGAGGATTTCTCCCTCCGCACATCGGCCGGCTTTCGCCGTCCAGCCACCGTGGGATTTCTCCGTCCCCGGTTGGCAGCCCTTGGTGTCACCCAAAGGCATTCCTGATGCTGTTACTTTTATAGCAGAACGAGGATGGGCTTGCAAGACGCCAATCAACACCTTGTGTGTCATAGTCGCCAAGGGCGACAGGCTTTTAGACTGCAGGCTGTAAGGCTCTTAGGGGAAGGAATGAAGCGGACTCCCCTCACGCTGTAAAAAGCCAGCAGGGCGGAAGAGGTGTTACCCGGAGAAACGCCGGACTCCGCACCAACTCTCTCCCCTCGCCCGTTAGGGTTCAGTGAGAAGGCCAGAACCTACACCGAAGCGCAGGGAGACCAAAACGAAGGCCATGCCTCTGCTTCTTGAGCCATGAGACGACTCTGGCAGGGAAAGCAGATACTGAGTGTCCCACCCCTTTCAGATCTTATGACCTGATATCAGCTCAGCGATACCGAGACGCAATCGTCTGGGCAGTAGCCTTGATCTTGTTGCGAAGGGCGGCAGGAGCCAGCACCTTGGCATGAGCTCCCAGTCCGAGAATCCATGCCTCCAGATCGGGAGCCAGGCCGACCTTGAGCGATAGCTCGGCTGATCCGTCCTTCCGGAAAACAAGCTTCTGCGAGGGATGCCATCTGCGCTCACCGGTCAGGGCGGCGGCAATCGGGTCGAGCATGATGCGGATCTGCTGGGCATTCCTGGTCTCAAAGGCTGAGAAGCTGTCACCCAGCATGGCCTCCAGGGAAAAGTCCTTGGGACGGGTGAATTTCCTCCAGAGGTTCTTGGGGGAGGAAATCCTAGCCAGTGCAAAGGTTCGGATGGAGTTGCGGCCAAGATCCATGCCGATGAGGTACCAAACGCCACTGATGCACCCCAGATGGTAGGGCTGTACCATCCGTTTGGCACCTTTCCCGTCACCCGGTTTCTTGTAAGTAAAGGAGATCTCCTGGGTATTCAGCAACGCATCGGAAAGCATCTGGAAAGATTCCAAATCAGAGGAGGGAGGGCCCGAAGGACGGAAGGAAACCGCCGCGCTCAGGTCCTTCAGGGAAATCTCACTGCGGGCGGGCATCCCCTCGACAAGCCGGGCAAAGGCGCTTTTGAGGGATTTTTCAAAAGGGGTGCCCCGATATTGCTCCACAGCTTTCTGTGCGACCAACAGGGCTACCACTTCACCCTCTTTGAGGGCCACCGTGGGTAGATTCTTCACCTCCTTGGTGTAGAGGAACCCGTGGCGGACGCTGTCATACTCAATGGGCAACTGCAGCTGATCGCGCATGAAGTCGATGTCGCGTTGGACGGTCTTGTAGGAGACCTCAAGATCATCGGAGAGGGCCTGGCAATTAGGGAACTTACCCTCCTTCAGAAGCTCGTGGATCTGGATGATCCGGCGCCACGGCTGTCGGGCCGAGCGGCCATGGCTGGGGGAGGCTTTGCCGGTCTTGCCGGGGAGAACGGAACGCTTGGAGGAAACGCGTGGCATAGGACCGTTTATGTCCAAGACCCATTGTGAGCTCAATCCCATTTATGAATCAGTCGAGGATTGGGGCTCCCTGTCGCAGTCGAGAAACGCCTCGATGGCGGCAAGCACCACCTCCTCGGGTCTGTATCCATTGGCAATGGCTGTGGCTTCCAGAAGGGCAAACATTTCAGGGGGGATACGGATATCGGTGTCTTCCATGCTCCCGATTTTTCCACAGCACCTTGGTCGCTGAGTGTCCTAGGGGGGAGAGAGGAAATGAAAAAGTGAAAATGAAAAATGAAAAAACGGAGGAGGGGAGGATTTGTAGCTAGGAGCTAGGAGCTGGGGGTGAAGCAAGCCGGAGGGCACGGGC
>JBEAOJ010000117.1:0-17923 GCA_041164985.1 Verrucomicrobiota bacterium
CGCTGATTAAATCCCATGATGGCCGCTGAAGGGGCAGTTGCTGATTTTTGAAGGCGCGAGCGCTGGGCGATACCCGCAGCGGTCTCGCCCAAGCTAGCAACGCCGCAAAAATCGACAAATGCCTTGAGCCCATTGGGTTGCGGTGATAAAAGGCCGGGGGCTGTGTTGGCTTGGCACTTACAGCCCGCTGCGGGGATGCTCGTGCCAAAGCCGCCTTGCCCGCGGCCCATTCTTTCCGCAACGGCCTCTATGCGATTAAATCAGCGCTTCCTTGAGCGGCATCCAAGCCGAAGGCCGTGTGGGCGAGTTTTGCCGCATCGGCGATCTTGGTCTCCTCAATGATCACCGCGATCTTGATCTCGGAGGTGGAGATCATTTGGATGTTGATCCCCCCCTTGGCGAGCGCGTCGAAAAGCTTGGCGGCGACACCCGAGTGGGTGCGCATGCCGATGCCGACCACGCTGAGCTTGGCGATGCCATCCTGCTTGCTGACCTTGCCGGCCCCGATCTCGACGGCGACGCGGTCGAGGAGATCGCCGATCTTCTCGAGTTCATCACGGTTGATCGTGAAGGAGATGTCGGTGGAGCCGCTGGCCGAGACATTCTGGACGATGACATCGACCATGACGTGCGCATCGGCGAGCGCGGTGAAGAGCCGGGCGGCGCATCCCGGTTTGTCGGGGACATTGCTGACGGTGACCTTGGCCTGATTGCGCTCGACGCTGACGCCGCGCACGACGACCTGTTCCATTCCTGCGGATTCTTCTTTCACGGTGGTTCCTGGGTTGTTGTTGAAGCTGCTGCGGACCTCGAAGGTCACTCCGAATTTCTTGGCGAACTCGACGGATCGCGACTGCATGACCTTGGAGCCGCTCGAGGCCATCTCGAGCATCTCGTCGTAGGAGATCTCCGCGATCTTTTTCGCAGTCGGGACGATGCGCGGGTCGCAGGTGTAGACGCCGTCGACGTCGGTGAAGATCTGGCAGGCATCGGCCTCGACGGCGGAGGCCAGGGCGATGGCGGTGAGGTCGGATCCGCCCCGCCCGAGGGTGGTGATGTCCCCCTCGCTGGTCTCCCCCTGAAAGCCGGCCACGATCACGATCTCACCCTGATCGAGGTGCTTGCGGATCTGGTCCGGGGTGATGTTGCTGATCTTGGCCTTGGTGTGGACGCCGTTGGTGACGATGCCCGCCTGGGCTCCCGTGAGGGAGACGGCCTTGCCACCCATGCTCTGGATCGCCATCGCGGTGAGAGCCATCGTGGTCTGCTCGCCGGTGGAAAGAAGGACATCCATCTCGCGCTCGGTCGGCTTTGCGGAGACCTCGCGTGCCAGCTTGATCAGGGAATCGGTGACGCCCGACATCGCCGAGACGACGGCAACGACGGAATGACCGGCGCGCTGGGTCTCAAGGAGGCGCTTGGCGACATTGGTGATGCGCTCGGGGTTGCCGACCGAGGTGCCGCCGTATTTCTGGACGATGAGGGACATGAAGAAGAGGCTGTTAGCGGTTTAGGCTGTAGGCTGTTAGGTCTGAGTCTGCATCTGAATTCGGATGCCAACAGTCGAATGGCACAACAGTCTCATAGCTCGGTTGGTCTCCATGATCAGTTGCTGATCTTGGCTAGGGCCGCACGGACTGCTTCCGCCGTTGCATCCGTTTCGATCGGGGCCGTGACGGCGTGCTTGGCCGTGTCGGGATCCTTGAGTCCGTGGCCGGTGACGGTGAGGACGACCCTGACGCCCGGCTGGACCTGGCGGAAGGGGCAGCAGTCGCACTGCGTGGTCTTTCCGCTGCGGTTGAAGCATTTGAAGAGGGCCGCCACGGGAGCAGCGCTGGCCGGCTCGACGAAGATGCCCTCGTTGGAGGCGAGCCACTTCTGAGCCGCGAGGATCTCCGAGTCCTCGACGATCTCGAAGCATCCGCCCGATTCGGAGACGGCATTGATGGCTCCGTCCCAGCTGGCGGGGCGTCCGATCCGGATGGCGGTGGCCACGGTCTCGGGATTGTCCATCGGGGCTCCGTGATAGAGGGGGGCGGCACCCGCAGCCTGGACGCCGAGCACCCGGGGCAGCTTGTGGCTGCGGCCGAGTTCCTTGAATTCCTTGTAACCCTTCCAGTAGGCGGTGATGTTCCCGGCGTTCCCGACGGGGAGGATGTGGATGTCGGGCGCGTTGCCAAGCTCCTCGATGATCTCGAAGGCCGCAGTCTTCTGACCCTCGATGCGGTAGGGGTTGATCGAATTGACGATGGCGAAGTCGCCGGTCTCGCCCAGTTCACGCACGAGGCGCAGGGCGTCGTCGAAGTTCCCCCGGATGGCGATGACGGTCGCCCCGTAGATGTAGGCCTGGACCATCTTGCCCCCCGCGATGCGTCCGGCGGGGAGGAGGACGGCGCACTTCATGCCGGCCCGCGCTGCGTAGGCTGCCGCTGCCGCGGAGGTATTCCCCGTGGAGGCGCAGAGAACGGTGTGGGCTCCCTCCTCGGCGGCCTTGGAGATGGCCATGGTCATGCCGCGATCCTTGAACGATCCGGTCGGATTGAGCCCCTCGTACTTGACGTAGACCTCGCCGCCGGTGATCGCACTCAGCTTGGGCGAATGAATCAGGGGCGTGGAACCCTCGCTTAGGGAGATGACGGGGGTCGCGTCGGTGACGGGAAGGAACTCCCGGTAGCGCGCGATCACGCCGCAGTCGTTGAACGTTTTCTTCATCGGGTCGGAAATCAGGAAAGGGTCTCCACGTTGAAGAGGACCGGCTCCCCCTTCACGCAGTCCAGGGAGGTGATCTTCGCGAGTGCGGCACGAACGGCGCCGTAGGGGGCCTCGTGGATCATCAGGACGAGAGGGGTCTCGACTCCGGCGATCGATTCCGGCTGGACCACCGAGGAGATCCCGATGCCGGCCTCGCCGAGCACTCCGGCAATTCGGGCCAGGACTCCCGGTTTGTCATCGACGGAGAGGCGCAGGTAGTAGGAGCCGACGATCTGGTCGGCCGCGCGGCTGCTGCCGTAGAGAGCGTGCGAGGAGAAGCCGTAGGTCTTGCGAGGGGCATCGAGCACATGGGCCGCCTCGACGAGGTCGCCGATCACGGAGCTGGCTGTGGGGCCGCGTCCCGCTCCGCGTCCGTAGAAGAGACTGTCACCGACGAGATCGCCGCGGACGGCGATGGCGTTGAAGACACCGTTCACTGAGGCGAGGACGTTTCCCTGGGGGATGAGGGTGGGGGCGACGCCGACCTCGACCTTCCCCTCCTTCTCACGGATCGAGCCGAGAAGCTTGATGCAGTAGCCGAGGCTCTTTGCGAAATGGATGTCGGCCGCGCTGACGCGGTCGATCCCCTCGACGCGGATCGTGGAGGGATCTACCCAGAAGCCGTATGCGAGTGCGGCGAGGATGATCGCCTTGTGGCCGGCATCCCAGCCGTTGATGTCGAGGGAGGGGTCGGCCTCGGCATAGCCGAGCTTCACCGCCTCGGCGAGTGCCTCGGGGTAGTCGAGTCCCGCCTCCTGCATGCGCGTGAGGATGTAGTTGCTCGTGCCGTTGAGAATGCCATGAACCGACTCGATGCGGTTGCCCACGAAAGCATCGCGGAGCGACTGGATGATCGGGATGCCTCCCGCCACCGCCGCCTCGAAGAAGACGGGAACCTTGTGTTCGCAGGCGAGGGCGAAGATCTCCGCGCCGCGCTCGGCCAGGAGGGCCTTGTTGCCCGTGACGACAATGCGCCCCGACTTGATGGCGGCGACCGTCAGGTCGAAGGCCTCCGTTGTGCCGCCGATCAACTCGACGACCACCTTGATCTCGGGATCCTCGAGCAGATCCTGCCAGCGGCTGGAAAAGAGTTGGGCCGGTGCCGCGACATCGCGCTGCTTCTTCGGATCGCGCACGACGATCCGGCGCACGGCAAAGGTATACCCGGACCGCTCCGCGATCAGATCGCGGTGGCGCTCCAGATTTTCATAGACCCCGGCACCGACAGTGCCGAAGCCGGCTAATCCGATGCCGATGCTTCGCATAAAGAGCCCGTTATCTTCTCCTCTGAAGTCCTTCAGGTAAAGCCGCTTTTGGAAGGGTTTGGGGTTTAACTTCCCTAGGTCCGGTCACGGTACTCCGGGGTTGCTTGTTAAGAGCTCTTCTCATGGCTTTCCCTTCCTGTGGGAGGAAGGTATTACCCATCCATGTCCAGCAGCCTCCTTGCACTGATTGATGACATCGCCACGCTATTGGATGATGTGGCGGTCCTGAGCAAAATGGCCGTACAAAAAACCGCCGGCGTGCTGGGTGACGATCTGGCGCTCAACGCCCAGCAGGTGACCGGATTCTCGGCTGAACGGGAATTGCCCGTTGTATGGGCCGTCTTCAAGGGGTCGCTGGTCAATAAGGTGATCCTGGTGCCCGCTGCGCTGGCCATCAGTGGGGTGGCTCCATCGTTGGTCACCCCGTTACTGATGGTGGGGGGTGCTTACCTCTGCTTCGAGGGTGTTGAAAAACTGGCCAATAAGTTTCTGCCACACGGTGATGAGGGGCATGCCCATGAAGCGGAACTTTTGCAGGCACTGAAGGATCCCGCGGCCAACCTGTTGGCACTGGAGAAGGGTAGGATCAAGGGCGCAATCCGCACCGATTTCATTCTTTCCGCCGAAATCATCGCCATCACGCTTGGCACGGTGCAGAGCAGCCCCTTGCTCATCCAGTTTCTGGTGCTGGCCGGCATTGCGGCGCTGATGACCTTCGGGGTCTATGGATTGGTGGCCGGTATCGTCAAGATTGACGATATGGGACTCTACCTCATCCGTCGTCCGTCGGCAGTGCCGCAAGGTGGCCCGTTGCAGGCCTTGGGTCGGGGCTTGCTGCGGGTCACGCCTTGGATGATGAAGACGTTGTCGGTTGTCGGCATGGTGGCGATGTTCTTGGTGGGTGGCGGCATTCTGGTGCACGGGGTGCCTTTCCTTCACCACCTCACGAGCAGTCTGCCGATGCCCTTTGCGTGGGATGCCCTCATCGGCGTGGTGGTGGGGGTGATTGTGCTTGGAGTTGTTTTGCTCGTGCGGAAGCTGCGCTTCCCTAGGCTTCCAAGTGAAGCTGAATGAACTATGCTGATAGGGAGCGGCAAAACCGCCGCGCGCTAAAACAGCCAGCCAATGTCAGAGACACCCGCCCATGTTGGAGAAATCCTAGAGCACATCGCCCAGTTGCTCGAACTGAAGGGGGAGAACCCTTTCAAGATCCGTGCCTACACCAATGCAGCCCGGGCTCTGGAGTCACTGAGTGAGCCGATCGAGACGCTGGTAAACGAGGGGCGCCTTGGTGAAATCGAGGGGATCGGGAAGGCGATCACCGAGAAGGTCACGGAACTGGTGACCACGGGCCGCCTCGCCTACTACGAGGAGCTGAAGGGCTCCTTCCCCGAGGGGATCTTCGAACTCTTCGAGCTTCAGGGATTGGGAGCCAAGAAAATCAAGGCGCTCCATGACCAACTCGGGGTCTCATCCGTGGAGGATTTGGAGCGGGTCTGCAAGGAGGGAAAGGCGGCTGAGTTGGCCGGTTTTGGCGAAAAGACCCAGACGAAGCTGCTGAAAGCGATCGAGGATCACCGCAAGCATGCCGGGCGCTTCCGGATCAATGTGGTGGCCGTGCTGGCAGATCAACTCCTCTCCGATCTGCGCGCGCTGGAAGCGGTCGGTCAGATCAGTGAGGGAGGAAGCTTCCGCCGCCGCAAGGAGACGATCGGTGATCTCGATATCCTGGTTTCATCGAAGCACCCTGGGGAGGTCTCTGATTTCTTCATCCATCATCCCCTCGTGGAGGAGGTGATCGTCCATGGCCCGACGAAATCAAGTGTCCGCCTCAAGGACGGGGTGCAGTGCGATCTCCGCGTCGTGAAACCGGAGGAGTTTCCTTTCGCCCTCGTCTATTTCACCGGGAGCAAGGAGCACAACATCCGCCTGCGCAGCCGCGCCCTGGATCGCGGGTGGTCGCTCAATGAGTACCGATTCACAGTGGCCGAAGGGGCCGAGCAGCCACCCGAGATCCTTGATGAGAAGGGGCTCTACAAGGCGCTCGATCTTGATTTCATCCCGCCGGAACTTCGTGAGGACAAGGGCGAAATCGCCGCCGCCGAGGCGGGAGAGCTTCCGGACCTCATCGAGTGGAGTAATCTTCGGGGCACTTTCCACTGCCACACCACGGCGAGCGACGGGAAGAACTCTCTGCTCGAGATGGCCCGAGCCGCGATCGATTTGGGGCTCGAGTACCTCGGCATCGCCGACCATAGCAAGAGCTCCTTCCAGGCGCGCGGTCTCGATGCTGCCCGACTCTCCGAGCAGGTCGCCGAGATCCGTGAACTCAATGCCTCGAAGGAATTTCAGGAGGCCGGCTTCCGGCTCTTTGCAGGGACGGAGTGCGATATCCTGAAAGAAGGAGACCTCGATTTCCCCGACGAAGTGCTCTCGACACTCGACTATGTCGTTGCCTCGGTTCACTCCGGCTTCACGGCGGATGAGAAGACGATGACCGAGCGGATCATCCGCGCGATCAAAAATCCGAACGTGACGATGATGGGGCATCTGACGGGCCGACTCCTGCTCTCCCGCGAGGCCTATCCGGTGAATATCCCCGCCGTCATCGAGGCGGCGGCCGAGACCGGGACGATCATCGAGATCAATGCCAGCCCCTGGCGTCTCGACATGGACTGGCGCTGGTGGCCGCTTGCGAAAGAGAAGGGTGTCAAATGCGCGATCAACCCCGACGCCCACACAACCTTCGGGCTGCAGGATCTGATCTACGGAGTCGGCATCGCCCGGAAGGGATGGCTGACCATGGCCGATGTGGTCAACTGCCTGCCGCTTGGGAAGGTGGAGGCTGTTTTAGCCGCCAAGCGGCTGAAACGAGGGGTTTAGGCTGTTAGTCTGTTAGGCGAAAGCCCCCTCCTACCCAAAAATTGCTTTGGATGATGGGCGCCAATGCCTGATGAGGGGCGGGCCCCTTCAGTTCCTTGAGCGACGTTCCTTGAGCAACTTCTCCACGCGGATGGCGTCGGCGGGTGTGTCGACGCCGATTCCGCGGTGATCGGTCCGGATCACCCTGATCGGGATGCCGTGCTCCAGGGCGCGGAGTTGTTCCAGTTTCTCACACTGCTCGAGCGGGGTGGGTGCGAAGCGCACCAGTTTTTGCAGGATGTCGCGGCGGTATCCGTAGATTCCGAGGTGAAGCATCGGGGTGACGGCACTCGACTTGTCCTTGGAGTCGCGGTGGAAGGGGATCCTGCTCCTCGAAAAATAGAGGGCGTCGCCCGATGCCGCAGTCACGACCTTCACGCAGTTGGGATCGTCGGCCTCCTTGGGATCGCGGAAAGGGGTGGCGGCCGTGATCATGGCAATCTTCGGATCACGGGTCAGTGAGGCTGCCAGATCCCCGATCAGGGCGGGATCGATGAGCGGTTCGTCCCCCTGGACATTGATAAAGTGGGTGACGCCGCGCAGGCGAGAGGCGACCTCGGCGATCCTGTCGGTGCCGCTTGGGTGATCGGCGGCGGTCATGACGACCTCGGCGCCGAATTCCCGCGCGGCCTTCGCGATCCGGTCGTCGTCGGTGGCGATCAGGACTTTGGAGATTTTTTCTGCCAGCAGGGAGCGTTCCCAGACGTGCTGAACAAGCGGTTTGCCGGCGATGAGGTGGAGGCACTTGCCGGGAAAGCGCGTGGATCCCCAGCGTGCCGGGATGACGAGGGCGATCTTGGGCGGCGATTTTTTCGGCATGGTGGAATCGGTCAGGATGCGAGCGCGATGCGGATTGCCTCGGTGACGGTGGGGGCGCGATGGTGGGGAGTGCACTCCGCTGTCTTTCGGCCATAACCGGTCTCGACCAGGATCGTGCGCACGCCGGCGTTGCGGCCGCACTCGACGTCAATGGCCTTGTCGCCGATCATCCACGATCTGGAGAGGTCGATGCCATGCTCGGCGGTGGCCTCCAGGATCATGCCGGGTGCGGGCTTGCGGCGTGGTGAGGGAGTGTCGGGATGGTCGGGCGCCATGTAGGAGGCATCGATGACGTCGCCGAGTTGCCGAAGCAGTTCCAACTGGACGGCTTGGAACTCTTCGACGGTGAAGTAACCGCGTCCGATTCCGCTCTGGTTGGTGACGATAATGGTGGCCCAGCCGAGGGCCTTGGCGCGGGTCAGTTCCTCGGATGCTCCCGGATAGGCCTTCACAAGGGCCGGATCACGGCAGTGGTCGACCTCCTCCATGAGGGTGCCGTCACGGTCGAGGAAGAGCGCGGGGCGCAGGTTTTTGGAGTCGCTCATGACCCGGCGTACTCTAGGGATTCGCTAGGAAGCTCTGCTCAAGCTCACCGCGCGAGCAGGTCGCCGTTCCGAGCTTTCCAACCACGATTCCCGCTGCATGGTTGGCAAGTTCGGCGGACTCCTCGGGCGTGGCCCCCGCGGCGATTCCCAGGGTGTAGAGCGAGATGGAGGTGTCGCCCGCGCCGGAGACATCGAAGATTTCCCGTGCCCTGGTCGGCGTGTGATAGGGGGGCTGATCCCGGCGGAAGAGCATCATGCCCTGCTCGCTGAGGGTGATCAGCAGTGCGCCGGCGTTCCAGCGCTTCAGAAGGATCTCGCCGACTTGCAGGAGGGCTTTGTCATTTTCGACGGGATGAACCGGTGCGGTCAGCGGAATACCGGCCGCCGCGAAGGCCTCGCTGCGGTTCGGCTTGATCGTGGAGATGCCGGGCCACTCGAGAGGATTCTTCGGATTCGGGTCGCAGGTGACCAGCGTCCCCTGTGTACGGGCGGCCTCCAGCAGGGCATCGACGAAGGGTTGGTCAAGGAATCCCTTGCCGTAGTCCTCGATCAGGACGGCGTCCGATGCTGCGACCAGTTCGCGGGCTTTCTTAAGGATGTCGGCGCGCGAGGATCCGGCGACCCCGCCGTTCTCGCGGTCCACGCGGACCACCTGCTGGCGCTGGGCGATGATGCGGGTCTTCACGATCGTCGGCGCCTGCGGATCGGTGAAGAGACCCTCCGTGGAGATTCCCTCCTCCTTGAGGAGGCGGGTGAGTTTTGCTCCGGATTCGTCGGTGCCGACCATTCCGAGCATGGTTACCGAGGTAGTGAATTCCCTTAGATTGCGGGCCACGTTGGCCGCGCCGCCGGGATAACTCGACTCGCGCTGGACCTCGACGACGGGCACTGGGGCTTCTGGGGAGATCCTTCCGACGTTCCCCCAGACGAACTCGTCCAGCATCAGGTCCCCGACGACCAGGAGGCGCTTGGAGGAGGCTTCATCAAGAATGTGTTGTAATCTTTGACGGTCCATTACAGATTGGGTTCAAGAAACAGCGTGTGAACTACGATACGCCCATGCTCCACAGCGAGACCCTTCCCGGCGAGGGTATTTTTCCCGGATGTGCCCTCAAGCGGGGGGTGACTCTCTTTTCACTCCTGGTTGCCCTGACGGCGAGCCCTCTTTCGCTCCGCGCCGACACGCCTCCCAAGAAGATCACTCTCTCCGATTTCCCGGCCGCCGCCGTCCAGGAGGTGGTCGTTCCCGTGCCGAGCGAGATCTTCGCCGTCCTCGACAAGCTTGGTAACCCCAACTGGAAGGCCCAACTGCGGGACGGCAAGGCCCGCACCCCTGAGGATCGTGCCCGTACGGCCCTGCTTCTCGGAAACGTGATCGCGGAGGGATTCGTGGCCGTCGAGGCCGAGGATGCCGAGCGGGTCAAGGAACTGGGGCGCCAGGTGCTGACGCTGGCCGAGGCCATCAATGTCCGCAAGTCGGTCATCGCCCGAAGCAAGAGCATCACCGACAAGGCAGACCAGCGCGACTGGCGTGGTGTCCGAAGCGAGTTCGACGGAGCTCTTCAGGATGTGCGCGGGGCGATGGACGAACTCAACGACCAGGATCTCTCCCAGCTCGTGAGTCTCGGCGGATGGCTCCGCGGCACGGAGGTGCTGACCTCGATCATCGGCAAGGGCTTCTCAAAGGACGGGGCCGAACTCCTCCACCAGCCCGAACTCGTCAACTATTTCGACCGCTGCATCGGATCCATGTCGGCGCGCCTGCGGCGCAATCCGCTGGTGGCCGAGATCCGTGACGTGCTCCGCAAGATCGGCCCCTTGGTCAACGATGGCGGGGACAACATCACCCCCGAGAAGGTCAAGACCATCCATGACCTGACCCGCGGGGTGGACCAGCGGATCGTGAACGGGGGGAACTGAGCATGAAAGCCACCTTCCCTCTCCCCTTCCGCTCCGCGCTCCGGCGCCTGCTGCTTGCATCGGTCCTGCTCTCTGCCGCCGCGCCATGCCTTCTCCGGGCGACCGTTGACGACGCCCTCTCCTTTGCCTACGAGGCGGCCCTGCCTTATTACAAACAGGGGTATTCGATCCGCAAGGATGCTTGGGGCGGTGATCTCGGGGTCCATGAGAAGAAGGCGGTCAGTTCCCAGCTCTTCAAGGGGAACGACTACTGGTTCCTCATGGCCAGCGACGTGAAGGCCGCCTCGCTCTCCGTGCACATCTACGACGACAAGGGAAACCTCGTCGATGCCGACAGCTGGCAGAAGGGCCGCTTCGCCGGTGCCCGCGTCTCCCCGAAGGCCACGGGCACCTACTTTGCAATCGTCCAGATCCTCAAGTCCCCCGAGGATCGCACCCCGTGGGCGTTGGTTTACGGCTACAAGTAGGTGGCCGTCTTGATTGAAGACTTCTTCCAAGAGCAGCAGGGCGGCCGCACCGTTCTCCCAGTCCGTCTCAGGCGACGGCACATCGGCCACGCTTGATTTCGAGAATGCCCGCTCCTTGCAGGCCCATCATGCGGGTGACGAGGGGCTGCTCCGCCGCATGGAACAGCAGCTTGGAGTGCGCATCACCAGCCGTGACGGATGGATGCGGATCGACGGTCCCGCCGATGCCGTCACCCGTGCCGTCGGGATCTTCAGTCAACTCTCCAGGGTGACCTCCGGGGGAGGGGAGATCGGTCGCGATGAATTCCTCTTTGCTCTCGGGCATCCGGGAACGGCGGGGGAAACTCTCTCCCCCGATCCGCAATCCGCTTCCGCCAAATCCCCGATCGAGGAGCTCTATCAGGAGCGGATCCAGTGTTCCCCGCGCAAGCCGCCGATCGTTCCCAAGACTGAATCGCAGAGGGATTATCTCAAGGCCATCGACGGCCACGACATCACCTTCGGTATCGGACCCGCGGGCACTGGCAAGACCTACCTGGCCGTCGCCAAGGCGGTCGCCGCCCTCAAAGCAGAGAAGGTTAGCCGCATCATCCTGACGCGACCCGCTGTCGAGGCCGGCGAGGCGCTGGGATTCCTGCCCGGCGAGCTTGAGGAGAAGATCCTTCCCTATCTCCGCCCGCTCTACGACGCCCTCCACGACATGCTCGAACCGGAGGAGATCCAGCGGGCGATCGACCGCAACATCATCGAGATCGCACCGCTCGCCTACATGCGCGGACGCACGCTCAACAAGGCCTTCATCATCTTGGACGAGGCGCAGAACACCACCACCGAGCAGATGTTCATGTTTCTCACGCGCATCGGCATCGGCTCGAAGTGCGTCATCACGGGCGACCGCACCCAGATCGATCTTCCGAAGAACAAACCGAGCGGCCTGATCGAGGCGGTGGGTGCCCTCTCGGAGACGCCCGGCATCGCATTCCATCTCTTCGGCGACCGTGATGTGGTCCGCCATCCGCTCGTCCAGGCAATCATCGCCGCCTACAAGGATCACAGGGGCAACCGCGAGAGCCGCCTGTGAGGCGCGATGGCAAGAACTCGGGCTCTTCGAAATGCCAAGTGGGCTTCCGCGGGGATCTTCAGCACCGAACCTGGTAATCCGATAGGCGCGAATGGGTAATGGGGGCGATTCAATCCTGCAAAATCATATCCCCAAAGAGGCAGGACACCGCGTGGGCAATCCTACTTTCCTGTCTTCCTGATTTCCTGATTCACTTCAAATTCGTAAAGTTTCCTTCAGATGGATTTCTATTCGCGATTTCTCCGCCCGATTTTCTTCTCCCTCGATCCCGAGGAGGCGCATGATGCCGTGCTGGCGATGTTGGAGACCGCATCCGAATTGTCTCTGGGACCTGGGTTGATCCGCCTCATGGCTGGAAAGGCTGTTCCCCGGAGCCCGCGGACGGTCGCCGGGATCACCTTTCCGAATCCGGTCGGACTTGCCGCCGGGATGGACAAGAACGCTCTCGCCCTTCCGGCATGGGAGGCTCTCGGATTCGGATTCGCCGAGATAGGCACCGTGACGGCCCTGCCCCAGCCGGGCAATCCTAAGCCCCGTCTCTTCCGCTATCCCCATCAGCAGGCTCTCATCAACCGCTTCGGTTTCAATAACGAGGGGTGCGAGGCCGTGGCGGCACGTCTCGAGGGTCTCCATGCCTCTGGTCGGTGGCCGCGGATCCCTGTGGGCATCAACATCGGCAAATCGAAGGTCACTCCCGCGGAAAAAGCCCACGAGGACTACTTGGTTTCCTACAAGCGCTTCCACACGCTCGGCGACTACGTCGTCATCAATGTCAGTTCCCCCAACACGCCCGGTCTGCGCGATCTCCAATCCACCGAGGCTCTTGGAAAGATCATCCGCACCCTCCGCGACTGGGAGGGATCGTCCCGCAGGCCGCTCTTTGTGAAAGTGGCACCCGACCTTGCCGAGAAGGATCTTGTCGCGATCGTCCGACTTGCCGAGAGCGAACAACTCTCCGGCCTGATCGCGACGAACACCACGCTCGACCATTCCTCGATTCCTGCCGCAGAGGACCAGGCCGGCGGCCTGAGCGGCGCGCCTGTCCGCACCCGCTCCCTGAATGCCCTGCAGGTCATCCGCCGCCACACCAAGCTTCCCGTGATCGCCTGCGGCGGCATCGGTGACGAGGACTCCGCTCGCGAGCGCTTCGATGCCGGGGCCGACCTCCTCCAGATCTACACCTCCTTCATCTACCAAGGCCCCGGAGTGATTCGGAAACTGGCCTCCGCGTAGGAATTGCCTAACAGCCTACAGCCTAATAGTCTAACAGCCTTCCGCTTCTTTTATGTCCTCCGCTCCCGACACGACCCTCCTTCTCGGACACTCTCCGGATCCCGACGACGCCTTCATGTTCTACGCCATGGCGGCGGAGAAGATCGACCTGATGGGCTACAGGTTCCAGCATATCCTCCAGGACATCCAGACGCTCAACGAGCGTGCGATGCGAGGCGAACTGCACCTCTCGGCCGTTTCGATCCACGCCTACTCCCACCTGCTCGACAAGTATGCCCTGCTACCCTGCGGCGCCAGCATGGGTGACGGCTACGGCCCGATGTTCGTCGCTCTGAAGGGACAAGGCCCCGCGGCCGATGCCTCGCTCGAGGAGAAGAAGGCGTGGCTCCGCACGAAGAAGATCGCCGTCCCCGGCCTCATGACGAGCGCTTTCCTGAGCGCCCAGCTTTTCCTGGGCAGGGAATTCAATCATACCGTCGTTCCCTTCGATGAGATCTTCGATGCCATCCGCGCCGGATCGGTCGATGTCGGTCTCATCATCCACGAGGGGCAGCTCACCTACTCGAACGAGGGCTTCGAGAAGATCGCCGACATGGGCGAGTGGTTCAAGGCGGAGACCGGACTCCCGCTTCCGCTCGGTGGCAATGTCATCCGCAAGGACTTCACCCCGGCTCAGCGCACCAAGCTCAACATCATCATGAAGGAGAGCATCCGCTACGGTCTCGAGCACCGGAAGGCGGCCGTCGATCACAGCATGGCCCATGCCCGCGGGATGGAAGTCCCCCTCGCCGACGAATTCATCGGCATGTATGTGAACGACTACACGCTCGACTACGGCGAGAAGGGCCGCGCCGCGATCAGGGAGTTCCTCGGACGCGCCGCCGATCAGGGCCTTGTGCCGCGCCTCGACAAGCTCGAGTTCGTTTCCTGAGCGGCTTCGTCCGTTGTCATCCTTCGGCAAGCATCGCTCATGGCGATGTGCCTGCTGTTTTCTCCCGATTGATCATCAGGCAACGCCCATCGCCGAAAGAACCAGCTGATTTCACAAGAATAAGAGTGGAGATGGTATAAACCCCTTCAGTCTGCCCCTCCTGCCCCCTCCCCATGATCGACTGCTGTCATCACCACAGGAAGGAGCCCCGCTCCGCGGAACCCGCCGCGGCAGGATCGCTCCATACCTGCCCGATGCATCCGGAGATCCTGACGCGGGAGCCGGGAGATTGCCCGAAGTGCGGGATGCCGCTGGAGCCCCTGTTGCCTGACGGTGGGGAGGAGCAGGAGACCTCTCAACTGGCACGTCGCTTCGCCCTCTCGGTCATCCTCGGGCTTCCGGTCTTTCTTCTCGCGATGGTGCCGATGGTCGGTTTTCACCCGCTGACTCCAACGCTCTCGGCGTGGGTGCAGATGCTGCTCTCGCTTCCCGTGATCTTCTGGTGCGGATGGCCGCTCTGGGTGAAAGGGTTCCGCTCCTTCGCTTCCGGAAATCTCAACATGTTCTCGCTGATCACGCTGGGAACCGGGGCCGCCTTCCTGCAGAGCATGGCCACCCTTCTCCTGCCGCGCGGATCGGTAGCTCAGCACGGCGAGGGATTCTACTTCGAGGCCGCCACGGTCATCATCGTGCTGGTGCTTCTGGGCCAATGGCTCGAGGCGCGTGGGAGGGCGCGGGCCGGCTCGGCCCTCCGCGGACTCCTCGACCTGACCCCCGCCATGGCCCTGCTGGTGGAACCGGGGGGAGACCGCCATGTTGCGGTCGCGGAACTTCGGATCGGCGACCGCGTGCGGATCCTGCCGGGAGAGAAGCTTCCGGCGGACGGCGAGGTCTTGGAGGGATGGAGTTCACTCGACGAGTCGATGCTCTCGGGTGAGCCGCTCCCTGTGGAGAAGAGCGCCGGATCGCCCGTTTCGGCCGGGACGCTCAACACCTCGGGCAGTTTCATCATGCGCGTCACCCGGACCGGCGCGGGTACGGCGCTTTCCCGGATCATCAGCCTCGTTGCTCAGGCACAGCGCAGTCAGGCACCGATCCAGCAACTGGCCGACCGCGTGGCGGCGGTCTTTGTGCCGGTCGTCCTCGGCATCGCCCTCGTGACCTTTGCGGGCTGGATGATGCTCGGGCCCGAGCCTCGGTTCTACCATGCCCTGACCGCCGCGGTCTCGGTCCTGATGATCGCCTGCCCCTGCGCCCTTGGTCTCGCCACGCCGATGGCCGTGACCGTCGGCATAGGTCGCGCGGCTCACCACGGCATCCTTGTCCGTTCGGCCTCGGCCCTGCAGAGCCTCGCGCAGACTGATCTTCTGGCGCTCGACAAAACGGGCACCCTCACGGAAGGCACCCCTGAACTTCGCGCCGTCATCCCCCTGCCAGAGTGCGGCATCACCGGGGATCGCCTCCTCGCCCTTGCCTCGGGTGCGGAACTCGGCAGCGAGCATCCCCTGGCACGCTCCCTCGTCAGGCATGCCCGGAGTCGAGGCATCGAGGCGGCGCATGCGAAAGATTTCCTCGCCCATCCCGGCGGAGGCATCTCCGCAACGGCCGATGACCATCGGGTGCTTATTGGCTCCCCATCGTTCCTTGCCATGCAGGGAGTCGACGCGACTCCCTTCGATTCCATAGCCACCGAACCGGGCGACGGTGTGGTCGCCATGGCGGTCGACGGCCAACCGGCGGCCATCTTTCTCTTCCGCGACACCATCCGCCCCTCTGCCAAGGGACTCATCGGCATGCTTGGCAGGATGGGCATCCGCGTCGCGATGCTCACGGGGGATCGCACGAGCACGGCAAGTGCCGTGGCGCGGGAACTCGGCATCGACGAATGCCACGGGGAGCTTTCACCTGCCGAAAAAGCGGCCCGACTCTCCGGTTGGAAGAACGAGGGGTACCGCACGGCCATGGCGGGGGATGGGATCAACGATGCCCCTGCGCTCGCCGTCGCCGATGCCTCGATCGCCATGGGGGCCGGGTCGGACATCGCCAAGGAGACGGCGGGGATCATCCTGCTAAGGCCCTCCCTGGAGGGGATCGTCTCCTCCATTCTGCTGAGCAGGGCGATCCTGAAGACCATCCGGCAGAACCTCTTCTTTGCCTTCGCCTACAATATCCTGGGGATCCCGATCGCGGCCGGACTCCTCTACCCCCTCTTCGGGATCCTCCTGAGCCCGATGATCGCCGCGGCTGCCATGAGCCTCAGTTCGGTTTCGGTCATCGCCAACTCGCTTCGCCTCAAATCCGCTTCCTTAACACTTTCCCCTTCACTCCGGGGCCCGATTTCGGGATAGTTTATGCTTCCCGACCGGTAGCCTCCGGCGGGTCAGGACCATGGCTCGCACACTTTCCCTACCTTCCAAATCAAAAAAGTCCCCGAAGACAGCCGCCAAGAAAGCGGCCAGACCTTCCGTGACACGAGCCGTCGCCAAAAAACCGGCAAAAGCGGTGAAAAAAGCCCCGGCCAAGGTGACCAAGGCGACCAAGGCGGTGAAAGTGGCTCCCGTCAAGAAGCCTGCCAAGGCAAAGGCAACCACAGCCCCGGCCAAGTCTTCCCCCACCCCTGCTCCCCTGAGTTCCACTTCTTCCACCGCTGCTAAGAAAGATTTCTCCAAGGATCCCATCAACTCCTCCCTGAAGCCTGCCGAGAAGATCGGCTTCCTCCGCGAGATGCTCCGCATCCGCCGCTTCGAGCAGCAGGCCCTCAAGTATTATAATCAGGGACTCATGGGTGGCTTCCTCCACCTCTACATCGGCCAAGAGTCGGTCGCCGTCGGCACGGCCTCGCTGATGAATGGCAAGGACGAGATCATCACCGCCTACCGCGACCATGGCCACGGCCTCGCCGTCGGCATGGAGATGAACCCCTGCATGGCCGAACTCTTCGGCAAGGGAACCGGTTGCTCCAAAGGCAAGGGAGGCTCGATGCACTTCTTCGCGCCCGACAAGCATTACTGGGGCGGCCACGGCATCGTCGGCGGCCAGGCACCGCTCGGCATGGGTCTCGCCTTTGCCCTGAAGTACAAGGGAATCAAGGGCTGCGCGGTCGCCTTCCTCGGTGACGGAGCCGTGAACCAGGGCGTCTTCAGCGAGTGCCTCAACATGGCCGCCCTCTTCGATCTGCCCGTCGTCTTCGTCATCGAGAACAACGGCTACTCCATGGGCACCAGCCTCGAGCGTTCCTCCGCGATCCGCCACTCGCTCGCCTCCCGTGCCGAGGGCTTCGATGTCGATTGGTCCCTCTGCGGCGGATTCGACCTCTACGAACTGCGCGCCAACCTCGGCGCCGTCATGGAGAAGGCCCGCTCCAAGAGCCGCCCCCACGTCCTCGAGGTGGCCACCTACCGCTACTACGGCCACTCCGTTGCCGACGCGAACGCCAAGAAATACCGCTCCCCCGAGGAGATCGAGCGCTACAAGACCGAGTTCGACCCGATCACCCTCTGGGAGAAACAGCTCCTCAAGGAGAAGGTGATCACCGAAGCCGGCATCGAGAAGATCGACTCCGAGGCCAAGGCCGAGGCCGCCGCCGCCGCCGAGTTCGCGATTGCCAGCCCCTGGCCGAGCGAGGAGAGCATCTTCGAGGACATCTACCACGAGGTGGATCACAAGACCGAAGCAGGCCAGACCGGCCGCCACTTCTTCAGCGAGTAAACATGGTCTCTAAGCCTAACAGCATTGAACTCGCGCTCTCCCGAGCGGCTCGCCCATCGCTTTCGCTCTGGGCTGCTTTCGGCAGTCCAACTCGGTCTTCCCTAGACCTCGTTTCAGCCTTTCTCACCCGCGAAGCGGCATTCTCTAGCCTAATAGCCTACAGCCTAAACCGCTAAACACCTTCTCAGCCATGCCCGTCATCACCTACCGCCAGGCACTCAACGACGCCTTCGCCGAGGAACTCACCCGCGACGAGAATGTCTTCCTCATGGGAGAGGAAG
>JBEAOJ010000118.1:0-4511 GCA_041164985.1 Verrucomicrobiota bacterium
TGGCAGATCTCGCAGGCGATCGCCATGGGAAAGGCGTTCAGGATGCCGCCCGATGCGGTCACCAGCCTGAAGGTGACCCCGGAAACAGTCTCCCCCACCCTGGAGGCCGTGGGCTCCCTCTCCTCCACGCAGGGAGTGATGCTTAGCGCCGACCTTCCCGGCATGGTGACCGCCATCCTCTTCGAATCGGGTTCCCACGCCACCAACGGTCAGATCCTTGTCCAACTCGACACGCGTCAGGAGGAAGCCCAACTCAGGACGGCGAAAGCCAAACTGGAACTCGCCAAGCACAATCTCGAACGCAACATCGGACTTAGGAAGGGACAGGTCATCGCGGAGTATGCCTTCGAGGAGGCCAAGAGCCAGTTTGACGCCGCCCAGGCTTCACTCGAGGAGATTCAGGCCGTGATCGGGAGAAAGACCATCCGAGCCCCCTTTGCCGGGGAACTCGGCATCCGTCAGGTCAACGTCGGCCAATACCTCAAGAGCGGCGATCCCATCGTGCAACTCGAGTCGCTTGACCCGATTTACGTGAACTTCTCACTGCCCCAGCAGAACCTCGGCAGCCTCTCGGTCGGCCAACCCGTCCGCCTCCGTGCCGACGGCATCCCTGACAAGTCCTTCACCGGGAAGATCACGGCCATCAACTCCGCGGTCGACACGGCCACGCGCAATATCCAGGTGCAGGCCACCGTCCCGAACCCCGACCACACCCTCCGGTCCGGAATGTTCGCCGGAGTGCAGGTGACCCTGCCAAGCAGGGAGAACGTGATCATGGTGCCGGCGACCGCCGTCCAGTACGCACCCTACGGTGATTCCCTCTTCGTGATCGGGATGATGAAGGATCCGGCCGGAAAGGAATATCTCGGCGTCAGGGAGCAGACAGTCACCCTTGGCAGGACACGAGGCGACCAGGTCGAGGTGATCAAGGGACTCTCGCCCGGCGACGAGATCGCCACCTCGGGAACCTTCAAGCTCAGGCCGGGAGGCGCGGTGAAGATCAACAACAGCGTCCACCCGGGCAACGATCCGGCCCCGAAGCCGGAGGACAAGTAACGGAAGAGCGGCCACGCGCCACCGTTCATGAAAATCACCGACCTCTTCATCAGGCGCCCCGTGCTGGCGCTCGTGGTCAATCTCGTGATCCTGCTCGCGGGATTCCAGTCGATCCATGTCCTGAACATCCGCCAGTATCCGCGCAGCGACATCGCCGTCATCAAGGTCACCACCGCCTACGTCGGGGCGAATGCCGACCTGGTGCGCGGCTACATCACCACGCCGCTCGAGCGCGTGATCGCCGCGGCGGAGGGGATCGACTACATCGAGAGCGCCAGTTCCCAGGGATCGAGCGTCATCACCGTCCACCTGAAGCTCAACCACGACCCGAACGCGGCCCTGACCCAGATCCAAGCGAAGCTGGCCCAGGTCCGCAACGAGCTTCCCCCGGAATCGGAGAACCCCGTCATCGAGCTCCAGAACGCCGACGAACTGCGGGCCGCCATGTACCTCGGCTTCGCCGCACCCGGCATGCAACCGAACCAGGTCACCGATTTCCTCACTCGGGTGATCCAGCCGAAGCTGACCGCCATCAACGGCGTCCAACGGGCCGATGTCCTCGGCGCCCGCGTCTTTGCCATGAGGGTCTGGCTCAAGCCGGAGCGCCTGGCCGCCCTCGGCATCACCGCATCGGATGTCCGCAAGGCGCTCCAGGCGAACAACTACCTGGCCGCCGTCGGCAAGACCAAGGGGACGATGACCTCGATCAACCTGATCGCGAACACGAACCTCACCACCCCCGAGGAGTTCCGCAAACTCGTCGTGAAGCAAAAGGGAGGGGTCCTCGTCCGCCTGGAGGATATCGCCGACGTGGAGCTCGGCTCGGAGGATTACGACACCGACGTCCGCTTCGACGGGAAGAACGCCAAGTTCATCGGCATCTGGTGCCTCCCGACCGCCAACACCCTCGATGTCTGCAAGAGCGTGCGCGACCAGATCCCCGAACTCCGGAAGATGCTCCCTCCCGGCATGACCCTCGACGTTCCGTACGACTCCACCGACTTCATCAGGGATGCGATCCGCGAGGTCTTCAAGACCCTCTCGGAAACACTGCTCATCGTGATCGTCGTGATCTTCCTCTTCCTCGGATCGATCCGCTCTGTGATCATCCCGGTGATCGCCATCCCGATCTCGCTGATCGGGACCGCCTTTATCATGGTCCTCTTGGGATTCACCGTGAATCTCCTCACCCTGCTTGCGGTCGTGCTGGCCGTCGGCCTTGTCGTCGACGACGCCATCGTGGTCGTCGAGAACGTCGAGCGCCACCTGCACGAGGGACTCTCACCCCTCCATGCGGCGCTCCGGAGCGGCAGGGAACTCCTCGGCCCCATCATCGCCATGACGATCACGCTGGCGGCCGTCTACACCCCGATCGGCATCCAGGGTGGACTGACAGGGGCGCTCTTCCGGGAATTCGCCTTTACCCTCGCCGGCGCGGTCCTCATCTCAGGCATCGTGGCCCTGACCCTCTCCCCGATGATGGCCTCGAGGCTGCTGCGCCGCGGCGACGACACCCGAGGCTACGCCGGGTGGGTGAACAAGCGCTTCACCGCCCTCCAGCACGGTTATGTGCGCCTGCTTGCCACGATGCTCCGTTATCGCGGAGCGCTCCTGACGGTGGCCGGATTCTGGATCCTGATCCTACCCCTGCTCTACCTCCTCTCCCCGAAGGAACTCTCCCCGAAGGAGGATCAGGGCATTGTCTACACCATCTTCCAGGCCTCCCCCTTCTCGACCATCGACCAGACGCTGCTCTACTCCGAACTGGTGAGGGATGTCTTTCTCTCACTCCCCGAGACCGGCCACACCTTCCAGATCATGAACCCCTCGGGCGGTTTCGGCGGCATCCGCACCAAGCCGTGGAAGGATCGTAGCCGTAGCTGCGACCAGATCGCCGCCTCCCTAGGCAAGCAGACCGCCGAGATCCCCGGACTGCGCGTGATCGCCACGACACCGCCCGCCTTGCCGGGGGGCAGCAACTTCCCCGTCGAGTTCGTCATCTCCTCCACCATGGAGCCGCGCCGCCTCCTCGACGCGGCCAATGACCTGGTCAGGACCGCTTTCTCGAGCGGCATCTTCATCTTCGCCGATTCCGACCTCAAGTACGACCAACCGCAGACGGAGATCGCCTTCGACAGGAACAAGGTCTCCGCGCTCGGACTCGACCTCCAGCAGGTCGGCTCCGATCTGGGCACCCTCTTCGGCGGAAACTACGTCAACCGCTTCAGCATTCAGGGACGCAGCTACAAGGTCATCCCGCAGATCAAGCGCGAGAGCCGCCTTGATCCCGACCAACTCGGCTCCACCTACGTGAGCGGCCCCGATGGCCAACTCCTCCAACTCTCCACCTTCGCAGAGCTGAAGAAAACCACGGAACCGCGCCAGATCAACCGCTTCCAGCAACTCAACTCGGCCAAGATCTCCGCCATCCTCCCTCCCGGCATCACCGTCGACCAGGCCCTCAAGGTTCTCGAGAAGCGCGCGGCGGAAATCCTCCCGCGCGGATTTGTCATCGATTACGCCGGTGAGTCGCGCCAACTGCGCCAGGAGGGGAACACCCTTGTCACCACGATGATCCTCTCCTTCATCCTCATCTTCCTGGTGCTTGCCGCGCAGTTCGAGAGCTTCCGGGATCCCTTCATCATTCTCTTCGGATCGGTGCCGCTCGCACTCTCTGGGGCACTGCTCTTCAGTTTCCTGGGAGCAACCAGCATCAACATCTACAGTCAGGTCGGCCTGATCACTCTTGTCGGCCTGGTGGCCAAGAACGGCATCCTGATCGTGGAATTCGCCAACAACCTTCAGGAAGGAGGACTCGACAAATGGCACGCGATCCTCGCTGCATCGGGGACGCGGCTTCGCCCGATCCTGATGACCTCTGTCGCCACGGTGGTCGGCCACACCCCTCTGATCCTGGCCACGGGTCCCGGCGCAGGCGCCCGTAACAGCATCGGGATCGTCCTGGTCTCCGGCATGATCATCGGGACCCTCTTCACCCTCTTCGTCGTCCCGTCGATTTATCTACTTGTCTCCAAGACCAAGCGTCCCAATCCCTCACGCGAGACCCATCACGCCATGCTCGGGGAGAGCCCGACAAAGCTCTCGCTGGCCTGAAAACTTGGTTGGAGATACACGGAAGTTTTCACAGGGATGAAGTTTTACAGGGATGAAGGGGATAAAAGGGATTGAAAGAAGGGTGTGGAAGAAGTTTCTACCAAGCAGAACTTCGGTACCGTTCGCCTTGGTCTCACTCTTTCAAGTGAGCTTGCAAAGGGATTCCAGAGTCAATCGACTTTGTATTGCAGAGCCCATGTCTACTGGATCAGTGAACCTGAAGATCAGCACTCAGATCGACCTCGGAAGCAAGGACTCGGTGGTGATTATCACTTTCATCTCCTTCATCCCTGTAAAAAACCTCGGGCTTTCCTCTACAACCGGAACTTGATCACCACTTT
>JBEAOJ010000119.1:0-5644 GCA_041164985.1 Verrucomicrobiota bacterium
CTGAATTCGCCATCCAGATTCTCAGATCAGGGCTTTTTTGATCCACTTTGTAACGCTTCAACGTTCTAACTTTTTAACCCCTTTCCCCTCCCGGAATCCTGCCCCTAATGCAAAATCTGGGTTAAAATGGCGGGATGGCGCGAGGAGGAGATGAGGTGCAGGAGAAGGCGCGAAAGAGGGAGTGTAGTCACAGCACTACACGACCGAAAGAGCAACGCTGAACCTGCGCATCAGCAGCCCTCGCCTCAAATCCTCTTTTTCCTTCATCCCTCATCCCTTATCCCTCATCCTTTTCCCCCATGTCTTCCATCCTCGTCACCGGCGGCGCCGGCTTCATCGGTTCCAACTTCGTCCTGGACTGGATTGCCCTCGAGCAGGACTCCATCGTCAATCTCGATAAGCTCACCTACGCCGGCAATCTCCAGAACCTCGCCTCCATCGAGGGCAATTCGCGCCACACCTTCGTCCGCGGTGATATCGGCGATGCCGAACTGGTTGCGCGCCTGCTCGCCGAGCATCAGCCCCGCGCCATCGTGAACTTCGCCGCCGAGTCCCATGTGGACCGCTCCATCCACGGCCCCGCCGAGTTCATCCAGACCAACATTGTCGGCACTTTCAACCTCCTCGAGGCCACCCGCGCCCACTGGAACGGCCTCGGCGAGCAGGAAAAGAAAGCCTTCCGCTTCCTCCATGTCTCCACCGACGAAGTCTACGGATCGCTGGCCCCGAAGGATCCCGCCTTCACCGAGAACAAGCAATACGAGCCGAACAGCCCCTACTCCGCCAGCAAGGCCGCCTCGGACCACCTCGTTCGCGCCTACCACCACACCTACGGCCTGCCGGTGCTGACCACCAACTGCTCGAATAACTACGGCCCCTACCACTTCCCCGAGAAGCTCATCCCGCTCGTCATCCACAATGCACTCGCCGGCAAGCCGCTCCCGATCTACGGCGACGGCAAGCAGATCCGCGACTGGCTCTACGTGAAGGACCATGCCTCCGCCATCCGCCGTGTCCTCGAGGCGGGCGGGGTGGGGGAGACCTACAACGTCGGTGGCTGGAACGAGAAGCCCAACCTCGATGTCGTCCACACACTCTGCACCATCCTTGATGAGCTGGCTCCTCGCGCCGATGGCAAGAGCTACAAAGAGCAGATCACCTACGTCACCGATCGTCCCGGCCACGACCGCCGATACGCCATCGACGCCACCAAGATCAACCGCGACTTGGGCTGGAAACCCGCCGAGACCTTCGAGACCGGCATCCGCAAGACCGTCCGGTGGTACCTCGACAACCAGGACTGGGTGAAGAACGTCACCTCCGGCGCCTATAAGGAGTGGGTCGACAAGCAGTATCAGGGATGAGTTGACCCGGACCGTTCTCGGCGGTTTTTCGGAAAATTCCGTTGCCTGTCTCGTGATGACAGCGTCCGTGTAGCAAAGCCCTTGGTTCCGCGAGGGATCCCGGGCGAGGGAAATTCCCTTTCATTTTCAGGCGGGATGCACTTAGGTGTGCCCATGGACTTACTCCGTATTATACTCCAGGTCTTGGTGGGTCTCGGGATTTTGAATGTGTGGCTCATCCGCGCCAACTGGTCGACCGGATACCGGGGCGGAGAGGCCAAGACCCTGAAGGAGGAGTTTGCCACCTATGGACTGCCCGTCTGGTTCTACTATCTGGTTGGCACCCTCAAGATCGTTTGTGCCCTCGCCCTGTTGGCCGGGATTTGGATTTCTCCTCTGGCGACGCTCGGAGCTGCCGGGATGGCGGTGCTGATGGCGGGAGCCTTTTCCATGCACCTGAAGGTGAAAGACCCGTTCAAGAAGGCCATCCCCTCGCTTGCCATGCTCGTCATGGCTCTTGTGATCGTCTTCCTGTAACAACCCTCTGTCGCTAGTACGCGAAAAGCACCAGATAGCCGTTCAGTAAAAAGTAGAGAATGGCGGGTGTGGTCCTGAGGAAACCATCGCGGATTTTGATCCGCACCAGGATTGCAAGCAGCATCATGAGGGCAAGGCCTCCCGACCCCGCTTTCCCGAGAATCGGGAACCACAAACCCGCGATAAGACCCAGGGAACCGCAGATCTGCAGGAACCCGATCAGCTTGCGCAGGGTCGAGAGTCCGAATCTCACGAACTCTTTTTGGAGATGGCGGGAAGTGAAACAGCCTGCCCCGTAACCCAAAAACGAAAGGGCCGAGAACACTATGATCGCGTTGTTCAATCGGCTCAACCTAGGGAAAAGAGCCGCATTCACCTAAAACAATCGCTTGGCTTGGCCTCTTTTTTGACTTTTTCACCATTCACTGGTTTCCGAAGCCGAGCTCCATCTGTGGCTCGGCCGGTTTCACGGCGCTCTTCGGCCCGTTCGATCGCATGACCCGCCAGAGCGATCCCGGTGACACGATGGCGGCCGGATAGCCGTGCCGTCCTGTATCCCGAGGGAGATGGATCGCGTCTTCGGAAAGGTCGCGGAGTTCGGGAACCCACCTGCGAATAAATTCCCCGGATGGATCCTTCTCGAGCGACTGCTTGATCGGATTGTAGATCCGGGGCGGGGAGCCGTAGGTGGTGCCCGATTGCATCTGAAGCTGGCTGTAGTGGATGCCCGGTTCGTAATCGAGAAAGGTGCGTGCCAGATGCGGGGCGAAGCGACGCCAGTCGAGATTGAGCGCGTAGGAGGCGAAGGAAACCAGCATCGCGCGCGCCCGGAAGTTGATCCATTTCGTCTCGTTGAGAGAGCGCATGCAGGCATCGACGAAGGGGTAGCCCGTCATGCCTGCCGCCCAGCGCTCATAGGCGGTCTGATCCCACCCGTGAAGGGTCTCCCTGACCGGATTGATGCAGCGGAATTCCATCCACGGCAGCGACTCGAACTTCTGCAGGAAATGATCCCGCCAGCGAAGCCGCCGGTGGAAGCTGTTGCGGTGCATCATGCTCCCGTGCGGAGGACGCGGTTCCCGGGCCATCGCCGCCTGGGCTGCCCGTTTTGTCGAGAGGCTCCCCCAGGTGAGATGCGGGGAGAGTCGGGAGCAGGACTCGTGGGCATGGAGAGGGCTTCCCATTTCCACGCGGTATCCTGCGTGCAGGAGACAACGCTCGATCAGGAAAGTCTCCAGCAGCCCGAGAGCCAGCCCCTCGCCCCCGCGTTGACGCGTGACGGTCGCCGGTGTCGAGAGATCGGGGACGGTGAACTGCGGCGGCACGGTGGAAGGGGCGCTCCAGAACCGAGGTGTCGGGGCCTGCACGTCCGAAATCCACTCTCTCCAGAACGACTGATGCTCGGGTTTCTCAGGAGGTCTGTTCCGGCCACGGACCACGGCGTTCTGAAGAAATTCCCGCACCGGGATGCCTCGTTCCCTGCAAAGCCAAAGCACACGCTGATCCCGCTCATAGGTCCAGCCGTTGCCCGTCTCCTGATGGCAGAGGAGTTCCGCAACCCCGTAGTGATCGAAGAGGGATTCCAACACGATCTCCGCGGAGGGGGCTTCCGTGATCAGCAGCGGGCAGTTGATTTTTTCAAGGTTCGTCGCAAGGTCCCGCAGGCATTCCGCCACAAATCCCCATTGATCCTCGGAGGCCTTGTCGGTGGCCCAGTAGTCCGTCTCGCGGACATAGAGTGCGATGGCTTTCTCTCCTGCGGCGCACCAACGCGAAGCCTCGGCCAGCGGGGCATGATCATGCAGGCGCAGATCCCTCTTCAGCCAGACCAGATGAACCTTCTCCCGAGTGCTCATCATCGCTCTCGACGGCTTCGCTTCAACGCACCCTTGCAGGCATCGCTGCAGCAGGTAATGGACTCCCAGTCGCGCTCCCATTTCTTTCTCCATGCAAAGGGCCGGTTGCAGTGCAGGCAGATCTTCTCAGGAAGATCGGACTTGCGGACCGCTTTTCCCTCTCGACGCATGGGGATTGGGCTGGTTTTGATCAGGCTGACAGCGCGGCCTGCACGCTGTCCCATAGCCGTGCGCGGCTGGTGAGGGAGGCCTTGGCGGATTCGACCGCCTCCTCGAGGCGCTTCGGATCATCGCCGCAGAGCGTGGCCACAAGACGTAGCGCGGCGGGCCCATGCTCGTCACCGTCGAGTTCGGCATGGCGCTTCAGGTAGTAGTGGAAGATCGGCGCCCGATCCTCGCCGATGCCTAGTTTCGCGAGAAGGGAGTTGAACATGCCGGGTATCACATTCTCGCGGCCGAAGGAGAAGGAGGCCGCGACCCGGTGAGCCTTCCCTTGCTTCAGCAGGGCGAAGGTCTCCTTCATGAAGGCCCGGGAGGGGTCGGGAACCATCGGCGCCTCGAGTGCCGCATCCAACCCCTGCGTTCGGACGATTTCGAGAAACCCTGTTATTGGCGCGGTGTCGGCCCCGACTTCGCGCATCGCCATGAGGTAGAGGTCGAAGTGACTCGCATGGGTACTCTCAGACCGGTGTGATTTCGGAAGCTTGTCAGACTCCTCGCCGGTCACGATGTCGTTGACCAACCGCACGAGATCACTATGCGTGCGAGGCATCCAGGGCCAGGTGGAGGGGGCCAGTTCGGCCTGCAGGAACTTCAAAAGCGACATGAAGTCCCAGACGGGAAAGACATGGTGCTCCATGAAGGTTCGGAGCTGGGCTTCCGTCTGAACGGCGCCGAAGACCGGATGGGACTCCACCTCTTCAAGCGAGGGCTTGAGGGTCTCGGCAAGTTGATGTTCCGCTGGCGTGAGGTCGGCCTTCATTGGAAGAGATTACCACGGCCGTCCAGCCTCCCTTGGGGAGACTCGCCTCACTATTTCTTAACAGGGCCGTCGGGATGAGCGGGTTGAGGGCCGCTCCCCTCAATGAAGACATCCATTTGCTGGCCGACATAGACGGGGACCTTGGTCTGGTCGAACTGGTAGATCACCTGCAGGACGCGGGTGTCGACTCGCTCGCTGCTGTCACCGGTCAATGACTTCTTGGTGGTGACATAAGGCTCGATCCGGACGAAGCGGAGCGGGATGGGATCGGAGCGCATCCCCTTGATGAAGGCGACTGCTGGAGCTCCCGGATGGACGCGTGAGGCACTGTCCTCGTCCACGTCGGCGCGGAGTTGGAGATGACGGGTTTCCCCGAGCAGAAGCGAGGGGTTGTTCATGTCGGTGGGGGGAACCGCTGCATACTCACCCGCCCGAAGGTCCACTCTCAGGATGTCGCCGTCGCGAGGGGCGCGGACGGTGAGCAGGTCCAGGTTCACCTCGGCCTGGATCAACTGCGCGCGGGCCAGGAGAAGTTCCGCGCGGGTGGAACCGAGGGTCGATTCCGCCGACTGAAGCTCGAAATACTTCCTCCGTTGCACATCCTCGCTGATCACGCGCTGGGAGAGAAGCCGATCGGCGCGGGCCAGATCATCCTTCTTGTCCTCGACCCGGACCTCGGATTCCTTCACCCGGGCTTCCAGCAGGGCAACCTGGGCCTTCTGGTTGGCGATGCGGCTCACGGCATCGCGGCTGTCCTGTCGGAACAGGGGATCCCCCTGCTTCACGCGGTCGCCGACCTTCACGCAGACCTCGGAGATCAGGCCGGGGAGATTCGGGGCGATGCGCACATTCTCGTCGATCCCCTCGACCATGCCCCGCGCGCCGATCGAGTCGGCATAGGGGGCATGGGACGGGGGGACTAGAGG
>JBEAOJ010000120.1:0-10345 GCA_041164985.1 Verrucomicrobiota bacterium
CCGGCCGCCGCCAGAAAACGATTCAGGCGCAACCCCGCGGATCCGGGAGTGCGCCTGTCTGTTGACGGATCCTGATTGGGACCGCCTGATGGAAGATCTCCGGAAATCAGGATTAATCTTCGGGCTTGGTCTTGGGCAGGCCGATCACTCGCTGACCGGGCTTGAACTGACCGCGCTTCTTGAGAAGTTCAACGCGCTCGAAGCGCTTCAGCACACTGCGCTTGGCGGCAATGGTGCTCGTTCCTTTAAGGCTGGGATGCTGACTCATGGGTCGGGGAGAATGAAGGTTTAAAACGGAAAAGGCAAGGTGGAAAAAGTGAAAGTGAAAATGTCACCGCGCTGTTTCCTATGGGTTGATTGAAGCAGGCTGTTTCACGCAACGGGCGCAAAGGTCGCCAAGGTGGGAGCGATCAGGAGGTCTCTCAGGAATGGAAACGGGGAAAAACAATGGTTGTCATGCAACTTCTTGAAAAGCGCCCCCGTTATTAAAAAACAGGTTCATGCAACTCCTCTTGGAGCGTTGCGTCCTTTGCGTGAAACTTTCGATTCCCTATGGCCTATTCCCGATCCTCCTATTCAGTCTAAACCAGCCCCAACTTCATGCGGCCGGCCTCGCTGATCATGCTCTGGTTCCATGGCGGATCCCAGACGAGCTCGACTTCTGCCTCATCGACCCCCTCGAGGGTCAGGATCTTGCCGCGGGCATCGGCGGCGATGGTGGGCCCCATGCCGCAACCGGGGGCGGTCAGGGTCATTTTCACGTGGGCCTTGGTGCCGCCCCCCTCGGGATGCTGGAGTTGGCACTCGTAGATCAGTCCGAGATCAACCACGTTCACGGGAATCTCGGGATCGAAGACGGTCTTGAGCTGATTCCAGACAGCCTCCTCGAGCGAGCCCTCGACGGGGGTCTTGGCCACGGGGGCAGCAGCCTCCAGACCGAGAGCATCGGCATCCTTCTCGTCGATGCGGGCGAGGCCTCCGGGGGTGGCGACGGTGTAGGTGCCGCCCAGGGATTGGGTGACCATCACCTTGGTGCCGGCGGGAAGTTGGAGCGGATTGCCGCTGGGGATCTGGATCGCGTCGGTATCGCGCTTGAGGACGATTTCTTGGTTCGGGTGCATGGAAGTGGGGAAAAGTTAAAAGGGAAAAGGTAAAATGTAAAAGGAGAACGGACCGGGGGTACCCGCGGTTCACTCACAGGCACTACAAATCCTTTGCAGAACTCAGGAATGCATAAAGGGCAGCTGCAGTCATCTTAGTATTCCGGATTATATTCTTTGTATTACATATAATTCATTCGGAGCTTTTTGAATCTGGACTCATGGAGGGCAGGAGGCGGACGCGGCGGTCCTGTCGAGGGAGGCGGATGGTGAAGAGGAGTCCCTTCCCTGCGGCGCTCTTGAGGTCGATCTCTCCCCCATGATCCCTGACAATCCGCTGGACGACATGGAGACCGAGGCCGCTTCCGTCGCTCTTTGTCGTCACGTAGGGATGGAAGATCCTGTCGGCGACCGAGGGGTCGATTCCACCGCCTGTGTCGCCGATGCTCACCCAGACATGGGTGTCGTCGTATCCGGTCACCACGCGGAGCTTTCCGGAGCTTCCCATGGCCTGGAAGCTGTTGCGGATCACATTGTAAAGGGCCTGCCTGATCTGATCCCTGTCGAGGGTTGCCGGCGGGAGGTTCTTGCCCGGAAATATCTCGACGCTGATTCCACGGTCCTCGATCTCACGCTTCAGGAAGTCGACACTCTCGATGATCAGCGCGTTGAAGTCGGAGGGTACGGCCTCCAGCGGCGAGGGGCGGACGGCCTTGAGGAACTTGGAGATGATCTGATCAAGCCTGGCGACCTCCGCCCGGGCGATCGCGATCGACTTGGCAAGGTCCCCGACCTCACCTTCGCCGGTAAGCCCCTTTTTTAGTCGGCGTTCGATCAACTGGAGTTGGATATCGAGCGAGTTGAGCGGGTTGCCGATCTCATGCGCCACCCCGGCTGCCAGCAGTGTCACCGCCGAAAAGCGCTCGCTCTCGATCGTCTCCTGCGTTTCGCGGCGTTCCTCGGTGATGTCGCGGAGGATGACGGCCCTGCCGACAAGCTCCTTGCGGGAGCTCTCCTCCTCGTCGCTCATCAGGGGGGTGACATAGAAGTTGAGGAATCTCCGTTCCGGATAGAAGACCTCGAGATCGCGGCTCATCACATCCCCGGTGCGGGCCACCGAGCGCAAATCAAGCCCGGGAATGGCGACGGCAAGACTGCGTCCGATGTGTTCCGCTCCATCCATGCCGAAGAAGGCGCAGGCCGCCCGGTTCATGTAGATGATCCGGTCCTGGGGATCCGTGACGATGACCCCCTCGAGGATCGCGTTGAAGATGGTTTCGAGGAAGCCCTTCTCCTTCGAAAGGAGCTGGAGGTAGTGGCCGATGTCGGCCGGTTCGACAAAGCGGATCCGCTCGACAAGCTTGTCGATGAATCCCCTGTTCATCAGACGGCGGCGTTGGGTGTCCCGGGCTCGAGCAGGAGTTGTTCCAGCTCGGCCACCCTGCGCTCGAAGAGGTCGAGTGCGGCATTCACGGGCCGGGGGGAATTCATGTCGACCCCCGCATCGGCCAGCGTCTCGATGGGGAACTTGCTTCCCCCGCTGCGCAGGAATCCGAAGTAGCGCCCGGTCTCGCCCGTTTTCAGGACGCCGTCCGCAAGGGTGATCGCGGCCGAGATGCCGGTGGCATACTTGTAGACGTAGAAGGCGCTGTAGAAATGGGGGATGCGAAGGCACTCGAGTTCAAGCTCCGGGTCAATGACGACGCCCGAGCCGAAGTAGGCATCGAGGAGAGCGCGGTAGGTCTTGCGGAAGCTTTCCAGCGTGAGGGCCGCGCCCGATTCCTCGGCTTCATGGGTGAGCTTCTCGAACTCCGCGAACATCGTCTGCCGGAAGAGTGTCCCGCGCAGGTCGTCGATCTGACGGTTGATCAGGTAGGCGCGCATGGAGCGGTCCTTGGTTTCGGCAAGAAGATGCTCGGTCAGCAGGATCTCGTTGAAGGTGGAGGCCACCTCGGCGAGGAAGATCGGGTAATGGTAGTTCTGGAAGCTCTGGGTGCTCCGTGCATACCAGGTGTGCATGGAGTGTCCGGCCTCATGCGCCAGGGTGTAAATGTCCGAGAAGACATCGGACTTGTAATTCATGAGGATATAGGGGGGAGCCTCGTAGGTTCCGTAGGAGAAGGCGCCGCTTCTCTTCCCCTTGTTCTCATAGCGGTCGCACCAGCGCTCGCCGCGGAGTCCCTTCCCGAGGATGTCGGTGTATTCCGTACCGAGTGGCTTCAGGGCGCCGAGCACCATGTCGGTCGCCTGGTCGAAGGAAACGTCGCTCTGGACCGCCGAGACAAGCGGGGCATACGTGTCGTAGACATGGAGATCGGGGAGGTTGAAGACCTGCCGCCGCAAGGCGTAATAGCGATGGAGGACGGGAAGACGCGACCTCACCGCCGCGATCAGGCTGTCGTAGACGGAAACGGGGACATTGTCGGGGAAGAGGGAGGCTTCGCGGGCGGAGGGGTAGTTGCGTGCACGGGCCAGGAAGACATCCCCCTTGATGGAACTCGCGAGCGAGCTGGCGAGTGTGAAGCGGTGGGCGTCGAACTCCGTGTAGAACTTCCCGAAGGCCGCTTTGCGGACCTCGCGGTCGGGTCGCTGGAGGAGGGAGGAGAAACTGCTCTGGGTCAGTTCGATCTCCCGCCCCCGGTCGTCGGTGACCTTGCCGAAGGTCATGTCGACATTGGTCAACTGGGAGAATGTCTCGTGGTGTCCCCCGAGAACCGGCATCGAGAGGGAGAGGAGGCGTTCCTCTTTGTTCCCCAGCGTATGCGGCCTGAGCCTGCGGAGTCGCCCTAGCGGAATGAGCCAGTCGCCCAGGACCGGATCCTTCATGAAAGCCGCGAAGGTCTCGTCCGGTATCTCCTGGATCTCCGGAGCCACCCAGGAGCAGGCTTCGCTGATCTTGGCACAGAGCGAGGAAAGCCTGCCGTCGCGATCGAGGGAGGCGTCGTTGGCGCTGTCCTCGGAGAGGCGCAATCCGGCGTACTGGGCGAGGCGCTCGGTCGAGCGGTCGAGTGATTTCTCAAATTCGAGAACCGCTAGCAGGTCGGCGGCGCTCCCGCCCAGGGATCCCTTGAACTTTCCGATGCCATCATAGCGGGAGGCCAGATCCTTGAATTCCGCCTCCCAGGCGGCATCATCCGGGAAGATGGGTGTGAGATCCCAGGTATCCGCGACGGGAACCTCGGAACGGGTCTTCAGCGTGGAGGTGTCACCCTCCCCGGAGAGGTCGGCGATGAGTCGGGGAGCGGCGGCGGATCGCATGGAGCCTACTTCTGAGCCTTTCCCTGCGAGGCCACGGCGGCGGCTGCCGCGGCGATCGCCTCCTGGTCACCCAGATAGTAGTGGCGGATCGGCTTCAGGTTGTCGTCGAGCTCGTATACCAAGGGGATCCCGGTCGGGATGTTCAGGGCCAGCACCTCTTCCTCGGAGAGATTGTCTAGATACTTCACCATGGCGCGGAGGGTGTTTCCGTGCGCGGTGACGAGGACCTTTTCCCCGCGCTTCACGGCGGGTGCTATCTCCTCATGCCAGTAAGGCAGCACCCGGTCGACCGTGTCCTTGAGGCACTCGGTCAGGGGAAGTTCCGCCGCGGGCACGTTCCTGTAGCGGGGATCGTGGCCGGGAAAACGTTCGTCGCTCTTCTCGAGGGCCGGAGGCGGCACATCGTAGCTGCGTCGCCAGATCAGCACTTGATCGTCGCCGAACTTGGCGGCGGTCTCCGCCTTGTTGAGGCCCTGAAGGGATCCGTAGTGACGCTCATTCAGTCGCCAGGAGCGCTCGATGGGAATCCAGAGTTCGTCGAGCTCGTCGAGGATCATCCAGTTCGTGCGCAACGCACGCTTGAGGACCGAGACAAAGGCGCGGTCGAAAGAGTAACCCTCCTTCCTGAGGAGTTCGCCGGCGGCCTTGGCCTCACCGAGGCCCTTCTCGTTCAGATCAACATCAGTCCAACCGGTGAAACGGTTTTCCCGGTTCCAGGTGCTTTCGCCGTGGCGGATTAAAACTAATTTATGCATATCGGCTGAACCTACACAAAAATCTCGCACCTTGGAAAGAGCCGGTGAACCGGGGATGAAATTCCATGGAGCAAAAGGAACATGGGGCCCGGCGGCGGGCGGCGCAGAGCTTCCTCAAAGGAGCAGGTCTCCCTCGCCTTGCGATGAGAAGCCGGTATCGGAGGGAGCGGTCACCGCGGGGAGGGGATTCACCGGAGCGACACCGAGGGGGCGCACCCACTCCAGGGATGCGTTGCCGGTTGAGGGGGTCGCCTGGTAGGCGGTGAAGAACATCTCCATCCGTGCATCGATGTTGTCGATGAAGTGAAGGAGGGCCGCCTCGGGTGTCTTGGGCAGTACGGGAGAGCCGTATTCCAATTGCCCATGGTGTGAGGCGACCAGATGGAGGATGTGGAGTCTGACATCCTCCGCGCAGGGAGTGAGCCGTTCCCATCCCTCCTTGGGCAGATCGCGCCATATCGAGTTCACCAACTCGATCCCGATCGATAGGTGGCCGAGCAATTCGCCCCGCAGTTCCGGAGCGATCCCGAAGCCGCGCTCTGGAGGGCAGGTCTCCCAGAGCTTTCCCGTGTCGTGGAAGAGGACTCCGGCGATGATCAGGTCGCGGTTGAGTTCCGGATAGACGCCGCAAAGCGCCAGTGCCGATTCCATCATCCTGGAAGTGTGCTCGAGAAGTCCCCCGCGGCGGGCGTGATGGTTGCCACGTGCCGCCGCGGCACGACGGAAACGGGGGCCGTGCTGGGTCAGAAACTGCGTGCAGAGCGCCTTGATCCTTGGATCGGCGATGCTCTCCACCGCACCGGTGATGATCCGGTCGCATCGCTCCAGAAGTTCCCTGCGCCCGGCCGATCCCTCCAGCAGGGCATCGATCGCCTCCTCGGACAGGGGATTGAGTTCCCAACGCCTGGCATCAAGGCCGAAAGCGGAGCTGTGGCTGAAGATCCCCTCGATCTCGACGAACTCCGAGGCCTTGAGCGAGGAGCAGGCCTCGAAGGCAGGTGTGTCGCTCCAGGCTCGCAGGGTCATGCTTTCCGATCCGTCACGGAACTGGAGCTCATGAAACGGCTTCCCGTTGGAGGCCTCCTTCCGGGTCAGTTTCTCGATCTGGGCATGGACCACGGCCTCCATCGGCGACTCGTCGCGCGCGGCCTTCTTGAGTTCGGATATGGTGAGCAGGGGCATGAGGAAAAGGCTGAAGGCTGAAGGCCGAAGGCTGAAGAAAAATCCAATCCGGCCTTCAGTCTAAACCGCTTCGGTCTTCAGCCCGTGATCCGAGGGATCACACAATCAGCATGCAGTCGCCGTAGCTGAAGAAGCGGTATTTCTCACGGACAGCCTCGTTGTAGGCCTCCAGGATGAGTTCCCTGCCTGCCAGGGCGCTCACCAGCATCAGGAGGGTTGAGCCGGGCAGGTGGAAGTTCGTCTGGAGGACGTCGATGTGACGGAACCGGTGGGGAGGTCTGATGAAAATCTCAGTCGAACCAGAGTTGGCTGTGAGGGGACCGGGTGACTGCGATTCCAGGACGCGGGTGGTGGTCGTTCCCACTGCGATGATCCTTCCACCCGAGACCTTGGCGGCATTGATCCGCGATGCAGTCTCCTCGGAGAGGGAATAATATTCGGAGTGCATACGGTGCTCGGAGACATCATCGGTCTTCACGGGATGGAAGGTTCCCGCGCCCACATGGAGGGTCACGAAGGCGTGTGGCAGCGAGGCCAGGATTTCCTTCGTGAAGTGAAGTCCGGCCGTCGGTGCGGCCACGGAACCGGGATCCTTTGCATAGACCGTCTGGTAGCGCTCCTTGTCCTGTTCGTCTGAGGGACGATGAAAGTAGGGAGGAATCGGCATCTCGCCGTGTTGATCGAGATCCGGCGGAGCGGAGAAATCCAGCAGGCGGGTGCCGTCATCCAGAACCTCCGAGACGGTGGCCGTCGTGCCCGCCACCTCGACGGAGGCACCTTCACGCATCTTCTTGCCCGGACGTACCATGGCCGTCCACCGGAGCGGGCCGCGTTGCTCCAGCAGCAGCATCTCGATCTTTCCTGTTGCGTCGTGGAGGCGGGCCGGAATGACCTTGCTGTCATTGAGGACAAGAAGATCCTGCGGTGTGATGTATTCCGGCAGATCGGCAAAGCCTCGATGCTCGATCCGCCCTGACTCCCGGTGCAGCACCAGCATCCGCGAGTCCTGACGGCGCGGGGCGGGGCGGTCGGCGATCAACTCAGGGGGAAGGTCGTACTGGTAGTCGGAGAGTAGTGAAGACATGGGTAATTCAGGATAAGGAATGAGGGATAAGACCATTTCCACTCTTATTCCGGTGGAATCAGCTGGTTGATTCGGCGATGGGCGTTGTTGTCATCCCTCGGGTTATCTTCAGATAGCCCTCGGTCTTCCGCCTAGCCCATCACCAAAATCCTTTCGCAAATTACACCAGACTAATCATGGAAATGGTATAAGACCTGAAATCTGAAATGGTGTCATGTCGGGTGTCGATGATTTGACGGAGGGAACCAAGCCTGATTCGTAGTCTCCTGTTTTGTTTCGCCAGCGACCGGCGATGACCCGGTGAGGGGAATTTCGGAGTCAACTTTCCCTTGCCTGCCGTATCAATGATGCAGCAAGCGAATGGGAAGTTCTAAACATCAAGATTACGGACGTTCAGGGCGTTGTCCTCAATGAAGATCCTGCGCGGCTCGACCACGTCACCCATGAGGATGTCGAACATGCGTCCGGCCTCGAGGGAGTTGTCGTCGTTGAGCTCCACCTTGAGGAAGCGGCGGCGCTCGGGATTCATGGCGGTCTCGTAGAGTTCCTTGGCGTTCATTTCGCCAAGACCCTTGAATCGCTTGATCTGCACGCCGCGGCGGCCCACTTCCTTGACGATCTCCAGAATGCGCGGGATGGCGAAGATCTCGTGGGTGGTCTCGCCGTCGATGAGATGGAAGAGGGGGGCCTTGCTGTCGGCGTAGTGCTCGATCTTGAAACCCTTTTTGCTCAGTTCGGCGATGAGCTTCTCGATTCCCTTCGACTGATGGATCTCGACGAGGCGGGCGCGGCGGCGCCGGGCATTCTTGTCGGTCTTGGCGGCCGGTTTCTCAGCGGAGGCCCCGTTCTCTCCGTTCTCGCTCTCGGAGGGTTCGGAATCGAAGAGGTTCAGGTCGATGTTCTTGGCCGTGAAGTCGCGGAGTTCGGTCTCGTTGTGGAAATACTCGACGCTCTCGTCGTTGCCGCTACGGATGACGACGAGGTAGGCGGGGAGGACCCCTTCGGCTGAACGGGCTCCAAGATATGCCTCGAACTCTCCGCCGAGACGGCGGATGGCCTCGCTTGATTTCTCGAGACGGTCGAGAAGCTCCAGGATCTCCTTGAGCTGGGCCGCGGGGATCTCCTTCTTGTCGGCGAGGTTGACGAGCTTGAGCTCCTCGGCGCCGAGCGAGATGAGGATGCGGTTGAGTTGGACGTCGTCATCGACGTATTCCTCGCGCTTCTTACGCTTGATCTGATAGAGCGGCGGCTGGGCGATGAAGATGTGCCCGCGGCGGATGAGCTGGGGCATCTGGTTGTAGAAGAAGGTGAGGAGCAGGGTCCTGATGTGGGACCCGTCCACGTCGGCATCGGTCATGATGATGATGCGGCCGTAGCGGAGCTTCTCGATGTTGAACGCCCCTTCCTGATCGCCGTCACCGATGCCGGTGCCGATCGCCGTGATCATGGTCTGGATCTCGGTGTTATGAAGGACCTTGTCGAGGCGAGCTTTCTGGACGTTGATGAGCTTGCCTCGGATGGGGAGGATCGCTTGGAAGCGTCGGTCGCGTCCCTGCTTGGCGGAGCCGCCTGCGGAGTCGCCCTCGACGATGTAGAGCTCGGTGAGGGAGGGGTCGCGCTCGGAGCAGTCGGCCAGCTTGCCGGGGAGTCCGCCGCCGGTGAGGGCGCTCTTGCGGACGGTCTCGCGGGCCTTGCGCGCGGCCTCGCGGGCGCGTGCCGCGGTGAGGGCTTTCTCGATGACCTTCTTGGCGACCGGAGGATTCTGGTCGAAGTGGTCCATGAGCCCCTCGTAGATGGAGGAGTTCACCACGCCCTCAACCTCGGTGTTGACGAGCTTGACCTTGGTCTGGGACTCGAAGCGGGGGTGGGGGAGTTTGACGCTCAGGACGGCGGTGAGGCCCTCGCGGACATCGTCGCCGGAGAGGGCAGGATCCTTCTCCTTGAGGAGATTATTAGCCTTGGCGTACTGGTTGATCGCACGGGTGAGCGCAGTGCGCAGTCCGGTCAGGTGGGTGCCGCCGTCCGGATTAGGGATCGAGTTGGCGAAGCAGAGGATCTGGTCGGTGTAGGAGTCGTTGTACTGGAGTACGGCGTCGACGAAGATCTCGTCGCGCTGGCGCGAGATGACGATCGGCTTGGGGTGGAGGACCGTGCGGGTTTCGCCGAGCTGGCGGACGAATTCCTGGATGCCGTGCTTGTAGAAGAAGGTCTCGCTGCGGGGGCGGTGCTCCTCGTCGTCACGCTCGTCGGTGAGGACGATCTCGATGCCGGGGTTGAGGAAGGCGAGTTCGCGGAGGCGGCCGGAGAGGCGCTCGAACTTGAAGGTGGTCGTGATCGTGAAGATCTCGGGATCGGGAAGGAAGGTGACGAAGGTCCCGGTCTGCTTCTTGTTCTTAAGCTCGCTCAGAACTGTCAGCGGTTGGGTGGTCTTTCCCTGGGCGAAGGCCATGAAGTGAACCTTCCCCTCGCGCATGACCTCGACCTTGAACCAGGTGGAGAGGGCGTTGACGCACTTGGCGCCGACGCCGTGGAGACCGCCGCTGTATTTGTAAGCTCCCTGTCCGAACTTGCCGCCGGCGTGGAGGTTGGTCAGGACGAGTTCGAGGGTCGGGATCTTGAATTTGGGATGAATTTCGACGGGAATGCCGCGGCCGTTGTCGCGGATGGAGACGGATCCGTCGGAGTGAATGGCCACCTCGACGCGCGTGCAGTAGCCGGCCAGATGCTCGTCGATGGAGTTATCGAGCACCTCGAAGACGCAATGGTGTAGTCCCCGCTCATCGGGGTCGCCGATGTACATTCCGGGGCGCTTGCGGACCGCCTCCAATCCCTCCAGCTTGTCGATCTGGGCGGCACCGTACTCCTCGCCCCCGGCGGTGTCCTGCTTCTCGGGAATATCGCTGTCGTCGAGGGGAATGATCGGTTCTGCGGGTGGTTTCTTGGCCATGGGAGAGAGTCTGAATGCC
>JBEAOJ010000121.1:0-8407 GCA_041164985.1 Verrucomicrobiota bacterium
AGGGCCTGTTAAGACTAAAAGGCAGGTGGCGGTGCCAGGAGTTTTGTTGTCAGGCGAGGCGCATAAGAGAGGCAATACCCTTGCGGTCTTGCCTCTCTTGGGCAACGAAGCATGGCGGCAAAAGAACGGCACCCTAAAGGCGAGCACTCGGCGTTGCAAACGGCCGGTGACGCCACTCCGCGCCAAAAGAACCAGCCTTTACTCGGCGTCGAGCTTTTTGAGGACGGTAAGAGCCCTTTTGGAATCGGTGACGCGGAGAATCAGCAGGCCCTTCTTTGCCGAGGGCATCGAGGCGAGGTAGCCGTAGTCGATGTTGATCTTCCTGGCGGAGAGGGCGTGGGCGATCCGGGAGAGGCTGCCGGGCTTGTTATCGTTCTGGATCATCAGGACGTCACTCTCGATGACCAGGGTGCCGTGCGATTCGAAGATCGTGAGAGCGCGCGGCGTATTGTCGACGACCATCCGGACAACGGCATGGTCGGTGGTGTCTGAGACGGTGAGTCCGTAGATGTTGATCTTCGCTCCGGCAAGGGCATCGCAGACGGAGGCCAGCGCCCCCGGCTTGTTCTCAAGGAAGATCGCCAATTGCTGCACGATCCTGGGAGCCAGGGGGGCGGCTTTCATCATGTCATCACCCTATCACTTGGATAGAGGAGTCAAAGGGAGAATTTTTTGCTCTGAGACGCAGAGCCGCTGATATTACGAAAATTCAGGACGGGCCCTCTTTCTCTGCGTCTTTGCGTCTCAGCGCGATATCTCCTCAGTCTGCTGACTTAACAGCCTTCAGCCTAAACAGCTAATAGTCTTCAGCTGGTTTAGGCCTTCGGCGAAGCGGTGATGTGTTCCGTGATGATGGTCTTGCCTTCCTCGACCTTCTTCTCCTCGATCGGCTTGGCCGCGGGGACATGAGGGGTAACCTTCCAGAACTCTGCCAGGTGACCCTTCCAGTCGGCGAGGATGCGTGCGGCCAGCGGGCTGCCGGTCTTCTCGTGATGCTTGGTGACGAGTCCCTTCAGCTTCGCTTCATCCTCTGAGGAGGTGATCCTGTCGGCGCCGACGAGCTGGTCGTTGTAGCGCCCGAGGAACTTGTTCTCCAGATCGAGGACAAAGGCCTCGCCGCCGGTCATGCCCGCACCGAAGTTCTTGCCGGTGGAGCCGAGGACGACCACCGTGCCGCCGGTCATGTATTCGCAACCGTGGTCACCGATCCCCTCGACGACGGCGGTTCCGCCGGAGTTGCGGACGCAGAAGCGCTCACCGGCGCGGCCGTTGGCGAAGAGGTGTCCGGCTATCGCACCGTACATGACGGTGTTGCCGATGATGCTGTTCTTCTCGGGAACGAAGCGGTGGCCGGGGAGCGGACGGACGACGATCTCGCCGCCGCTCATGCTCTTGCCGACGTAGTCATTCCCCTCGCCCGTCAGAACGAGCCGGATGCCCGGTGCCAGGAAGGCGCCGAAGCTCTGGCCGGCGGTGCCGGTGAGATCAAGTTCGAGGGTTCCCTCGGGGAGTCCCTGCTCGCCGTACTGGTAGGCGACCTCTCCGGAAACTTTCGTCGCGATGGAGCGGTTCGTGTTGTCGACCTTATAGGAGAGCTTCACGGCCTTCGCGTCGCGGATCGACTCTTCGGCATCCTGAAGGATGATGTCGTCGAGCGGTTGGTCGTGCTCGGGGTCGTTGCGGTCGCGCGTGGCGTAGCGGATCGCCGTCGGATCGTCCTTCACGACGTCCTTGAGGAGGCGGGAGAGGTCGACCGTGTTGGCCTTGGGGTGATCGGGAATGTGCTTCTGGCGGAGGCACTCGGTGCGGCCGACCATCTCGTCGATGGTGCGGAAGCCGAGGCGGGCCATGATCTCGCGAACCTCCTGGGCGACGGCGTTGAAGAAGTTGACGACGTTCTCGGGCTTGCCCTTGAACTTGGCGCGCAGGCGGTCGTCCAGGGTGGCGACGCCGACGGGGCAGTTGTTGAGATGGCACTGGCGGACATAGACGCAGCCCATCGCGATGAGGGCGGCTGTCCCGAAGTTGTACTCCTCGGCTCCGAGCAGGGTGGCGTGGATGATGTCCTCGCCGGTGCGCATGCCGCCGTCGGTGCGAAGGGTCACGCGGTTGCGGAGTCCGTTGAGCAGGAGGACCTGATGGGTCTCGGCGACGCCGAGTTCCCACGCGCCTCCCGCATGCTTGACAGAGCTGAGAGGAGAGGCGCCCGTGCCCCCCTCGTGGCCGCTGACAAGGATGATGTCGGCGTGGGCCTTGGCCACGCCGGCGGCGATCGTCCCGACGCCGGCCTCGGCGACGAGTTTCACGGTGACGCGGGCGCGGGGATTGACCTGCTTGAGGTCGTAGATCAACTGCGCTAGGTCCTCGATCGAGTAGATGTCGTGGTGCGGCGGCGGGGAGATAAGGGTGACGCCGGGGACGGAGTTGCGGAGGCTGGCGATGTAGGCGGTGACCTTGTGTCCGGGAAGCTGGCCTCCCTCGCCGGGCTTGGCGCCCTGGGCCATCTTGATCTCGATCTCCTTGGCACTTGCAAGGTAGGCGGCATGCACGCCGAAGCGGCCGGAGGCGATCTGCTTGATGGCGCTGTTGGCCCAGTCGCCGTTCTCCTCACGCTTGAAGCGGCGGGGATCCTCGCCGCCCTCGCCGCTGTTCGACTTGCCGCCGATGCGGTTCATGGCGATCGCCAGGGTCTCGTGGGCCTCGGGGCTGAGCGCGCCGAGCGACATGCCTGCCGTGGTGAAGCGGCGGCGGATGTCCTCGATCGGCTCGACCTCGTCGATCGGAACGGGGCCGGAGGGGAGGGCGACGAACTCGAGCAGGTTGCGCGGGGAGTGAGGGGTCGAGGCCAGGACGGCGGCGACGTAGGCCTTGTAGTCCTCGGGCTTGTTGGTGCGGACGAAGCTGTGGAAGTTCTTGATGACCGGCGGGGTGACGGCGTGGAGCTCTCCGCCGCGGCGGATGCGGTAGAATCCGGGGTCGCCGAGCTGGAGCGCGGCGGCTTCCTTGCCCTCCTCGACGGGGAGTGGCGCGGCGTAGGCCATTTCGTGGCGCGCGAGGCTCTCGCGGGCGATCTCCTCGAAGCCGATGCCCTCGATCTGGGAGGGAGTGCCGGTGAAGCACTCCTCGATGAGCTTGGTGGAGATGCCGGTGGCCTCGAAGATCTGGGCGCCGCGGTAGCTACCGATGACCGAGATGCCCATCTTGGACATGATCTTGAGCAGGCCGCTCTGGAGCGCTTTCTTGTAGTTGAGCAGGGCGGTGGCGTAGTCGGTCTCGACCGAACCCTTCTCGATCATCTCGCGGATGGTCTCGATGGCCAGGTAGGGATTGATCGCGCTGCAGCCGTAGCCGATGAGGCAGGCCATCTGGTGGACGTCGCGGGCCTCGCCCGTCTCGCTGACGATGCTGGCGCGCATGCGCTTGCCGACGCGGCGGAGGTGATGGTGGACGGCGCCGACCGCAAGCAGGGCGGGGATGGCGAGGTTCGCCTCGTCGATGCCCTTGTCGCTGAGGATCAGGATGCGGACTCCCTCGTCAACGGCCTTTTCGGCGGCCTTGCAGAGTTCCTTGACGGCGGGGGCGAGTCCGGCGGCACCCGCGGAGGCCTTCCAGAGGGTGGAGAGGGTGGTCGCTTTGTGCTCGCCACCGATCTTGCGGACGGCATCCAGCTCCTCATTGAAGAGGATCGGGGAATCCAGCGAGACCTGGGAGGCGTGCTCGGGCGTCTCGGAGAGGAGGTTGCGCCTCCAACCGAGCGTGGTGAAGAGCGACATGACCAGGCGCTCGCGGATCGGGTCGATCGGGGGATTGGTGACCTGGGCGAAGAGCTGGCTGAAGTAGGTGTAGAGGAGGCGCGGGCGCAGGGAGAGGACGGCAAGCGGCGTGTCGTCACCCATGGAGCCGACGGCCTCGGCTCCATCCTTGATCATCGGCTTGAAGATCATGTCGAGCTCCTCGATCGTGTAGCCGAAGGAGACCTGACGCTGGGTCAGGTCGATGATGTCGAGGTCGCCCTTGGGGGCCTCGAGTTGGGCAGCCTTGAAGGGTTCGACGCGGACGAAGTGGTCGTCCACCATCTTGCGGTAGTTATGGCGGGTGGCCAGATCGTTCTTGATCTCGGCGTCGCGCATGAGAACTCCGGCCTTGGTGTCGATGGCAATCATCTCGCCCGGCGCGAGGCGGCCCTTCTCCACGATCGAATCCTGGTCGAGCCCATCCACACCCATCTCGGAGCCGAGACTGAAGATGCCGTCGTCGGTGATCTGGTAGCGGGCGGGTCGGAGACCGTTCCGGTCGAGGCAGGCGCCGATGGTCACGCCGTCCGTGAAGACCAGGGCGGCGGGGCCGTCCCACGGTTCGCAGAGGCAGGTGTGGTATTCGTAGAAGGCGGCAAGCTCGGGCGAGACCTCCTTGTCACCGCGCCAGGCCGGGGGAACCAGCATGGTCATGGTGTGGAGGAGGGAGCGGCCGGACATGGTCATGACCTCGACGACGTTGTCGAGGCTGGCGGAATCGGATCCTCCGGGCTGGATGATCGGCTTGAGCAGGTCGATGTCGGGCCCCCAGAAGTCGGCCTTCAGTTCGGACTCGCGGGCCTCGGTCCAGTTGCGGTTGCCGCGGACGGTGTTGATCTCGCCGTTGTGCGCCAGCATCCGGAAGGGATGGGCGAGCGGCCAGGTCGGGAAGGTGTTGGTGCTGTAGCGCTGGTGGTAGACGCAGAGCGCGGTCTCGTAGTCGGGATGGGAGAGGTCGGGGTAGAACTTCTCGAGCGACGAGGAGACCAGGAGGCCCTTGTAGACGATGAGGCGGTTGGAGAAGGAGGGGATGTAGAAGTCCTCGATCTTGTCGGCGGCGACGCGCTTCTCGATCTCGTTGCGGGTCAGGAAGAGCTGGCGCTCGTAGTCCTCGTCGGACATCCCCTCGACGCGGCCGACAAGGACCTGCTCCATGTGGGGCAGGGTCATCAGGGCCTTGGTGCCGAGGATCTGCCTGTTGGTGGGGACTTCGCGCCATCCGAAGAGGTAGAGGCCGCGCTTGTCGAGCACCTCCTCGGTGATCGCCTTGGCCCGGGCCTTGGCGTATTCGTTCTCATTCGGGAGATACATGACGCCGACACCGAGGTCGGTGTCGCTGTACAGGGACTTGCCCCAGCCCTCGATGACCGGGCGGAAGAGTTTGTAGGGGATCTGGGTCGAGATGCCGGCCCCGTCGCCGGTGCGGGCGTCGGCGTCCAAAGCGCCGCGGTGCATCAGGTTACAGATGGAGCGGAGGCCGATCCGAAGGATCTCGTTGGAGCGTTCGCCGCTGATTTTGGCAACCATGCCGACGCCGCAGGCGTCTTTCTCGAAAGCCGGATCATAGAGCGAGGTGCTGCTCTGATGGCGGGGCAGGGAATGGTTCATGGCGTGTCTGGTTGCGTTGGAGATGAGCGTGTGGTGCTGCTGTGCTTCTGAAAAGGATTTCGCTTGGGAGCGAACCTCATAGTTTCGACGAGAGCGTATGTTCTCGCAAGCAAATGGCGCGCCAGATGGGTTTTTTTTCGCGGGGGGATTTCAAGGGCCCTGCGCGTGACCCAGGATGAGGGGTGATCTCTTTATGCTTCCCAAATCGTCCCGACCCCCGACTCTTGTCTACCGACTTCCCGACGTCATGACCTACTCAGCCGACCCCAGCCGCTATGATCGACCCGACTTCCACGCCCGCTGCGGGCGCTCGGGGGTCCTGCTGCCGAGGATTTCGCTCGGTCTATGGCATAATTTCGGCGGGGTTGATTCCTTCGAGACGGCCCGGGCGATCATCCTGCGGGCCTTTGACCTTGGGATCACCCATATTGACCTGGCGAACAATTACGGACCGCCCCCGGGGTCGGCGGAAGTCAGTTTCGGGAAGATCCTCGCCTCGGATCTCGCCCCCTACCGTGACGAACTGATCATCTCCACCAAGGCGGGCCACAGGATGTGGCCGGGGCCTTACGGGGAATGGGGTTCCCGGAAATACCTGCTCGCCTCGCTGGACCAGTCGCTCGGGCGCATGGGGCTCGAGTATGTCGACATTTTCTACAGTCACCGCCCCGATCCCGGGACCCCGCTCGAAGAGACGATGGGGGCGCTGGCCCACGCCGTTCGCTGCGGAAAGGCGCTCTATACGGGGATCTCCGGCTACTCTCCTGAGATGACCGCCCGCGCCGCCGGCATCCTCAGGGAAATGGGCGCCCCGCTCCTGATCCATCAACCCCGGTACAACATGTTCGACAGGACGATGGAGTCCGGTCTTCTCGATGTGCTGGAGAGGGAGGGGGCCGGCTGCATTCCTTTCTCACCGTTGGCCCAGGGGTTGCTGGCGGGGCGCTACCTGCAGGGGATTCCCAAGGATGCGCGTGCCGGCAAGGAGCATGGATTCCTCAAGCCCGCCGGGGTCACGCCGGAAATTCTCGCCAAGGTCGGGAAGCTCTCCGCGATCGCCGCGGAGCGCGGCCAGAGCATGGCCCAACTCGCCCTGGCATGGGTTCTCCGCGACGCCCGCGTGACCACGGCGCTCATCGGCGCCAGCAAGGTTGCCCAGCTGGAGGAGTGCGTGGGCGCGGTCGGCAACACCGCCTTCGACGCCTCCGAGTTGGCGAGGATCGACGCGATCCTCTCCGCATGAGCGAAGGTCGCATTCCGGACGCGGACAGGAACTGGCGGATTTTCCTCTGGTTCCGGGTCCTCTTCTCGGCCCGGTTCTACTACCCGGTGCTCGCCGTTCTCTTCCTCGATCTGGGACTCACGGCCACGCAGTACACGCTCCTCAATGTCGCCTGGGCGGCGGCAAGCCTCCTCTCGGATGTCCCCGCGGGCGTTCTTGCCGATCGGATCGGACGGAAGCCGCTGCTCGTGGCGGCCGGGTGCTGCATGGTCGCCGAGATGGCCATCCTCTGCGTCGCCCCCCGTGACGGAGGCGTGGTCCTCTTCCTTTTCTGCCTGGCAAACCGGCTCCTGAGCGGGCTGGCAGAGGGGTTGGCCAGCGGTGCCGACGAGGCGATCGTCTATGACTCGCTGGCCGAAGGCGGCCGCACGGATGAGTGGCACCGGGTGCTTGAACAACTCACCCGCTGGCAGTCGGTCGGTTTTGTCGTCGCGATGCTGGCAGGCGGAGCGGTCTATGCTCCCGGATTCGTGAACGGGGCGCTGGGATTCCTGGGAGTTCATGCCGCGCTCGATCAGGCGGATACGCTCCGCTTCCCGATTCTCCTGACGCTCGCCAGTGCGGTCGGGGTGCTGCTGCTGGCCCTGAATTTCAGGGAACCGGAGCGCCGCCTGCCACACGCGGCAGAGGATGACGAAGGTCATCATGCCTCCTCGGTCGCAGGCGCCTTCTCCTTCGTGCTGCAAGCGGGCCGCTGGCTTCTGGGAAGCCCCGTGGCCCTCTTCGTGGTCTGCGCGGGGTTCGTGCTGGAGAGTGCCGTGAGGCTTTTCCTCACCTTCAGCAGCTCCTACTTCCGGCTGATCATGATTCCGGAGATCGCGTTCGGCGCGCTGGGTGCGGCGATGGGTGGCATCGGATTCTTCGTCTCGCCTTGGGCGCGCAGGATGGTGGCCTCGCGAAGCGTTGCCGGAAGCTTCGCGATCATCGGCGGGATGGTGCTTCTCGGCTTGGCGGGGGTCGCCCTGCATCCGCCCCGGTGGGGCGTGGTCTTCGCCTTCCTTCTCGGTGCGGCCATGACACTCATCGGGTTCAGCGTCTCGACCTATCTGAACATGCTGGTCGATTCGCATCACCGCGCCACGGTTCTCTCCTTCAAGGGGCTGGCCTTCAACTTCGCCTATGGCGGCATCAGCCTTCTCTTTGCGCTCGCGCTTCATCTCGTGCCGGGCACAACCCCGCAGGAACAGGTGGCGCATGCCTTCGGCCTTCTCCCGGGGTGGCTGCTACTGACCTGCGTAATGCTGATCCTTGCCTTCCGGAAGCACAGGAAAGAATTGCTCTCCAAAAAATACTGATCCGTATTTTGCTCTCGCCCCGATGATCCTCGCCTTCAACAAACCCTACGGCGTGCTCTCGCAGTTCACGCCGGACGGCTCGCCGAACCGGACGCTGGCCGAGTTCGGCTTTCCGAAGGGGGTCTATCCGATCGGGCGGCTCGACGCCGATTCCGAGGGGTTGCTCCTGCTCAGTGACGAACCCGGCCTGAACACCAGACTCCTCGATCCGGAGCGGGGACATTCCCGCCGCTACTGGGCTCAGGTCGAACGAATTCCCACCGCCGGGGCGTTGGCGCAGCTTGCCGGAGGCGTAACCATCCAGGAATACCGAACCCGTCCCTGCAAGTCGTGGATGCTTGATCCGCAGCCCGAGGTGCCTCCGCGCGATCCCCCGATCCGCGTCCGCAAAAACGTCCCCGACTGCTGGATCGCGCTGGAACTCACCG
>JBEAOJ010000122.1:0-7855 GCA_041164985.1 Verrucomicrobiota bacterium
TTCCGCTCCTGAAGAAGTCGGGAGTCGTCAGCCTCGAGGGGCCGCTGGGGGCGGGCAAAACCCATTTCGTCAAAGCCGTGGCCTCCGCACTCGGAGTCTCCGGTGATGTCACCAGCCCCACGTTCACGCTGCTGCAGAGCTATGGGGAGGAGGAATCGCGGATCCATCATTCCGACTGGTATCGCATGGAGAGCGAGGGGGAGGTGCGGGCGCTGGCGCTTGAAGAATATTACGGCGAGGGGGTGATTTTCATCGAATGGGGTGACAAGTTTCCCTCACTCCTTCCCCCGGGGACACTCCGGATACGAATCGAGCCCCAACCGGATGAATCGCGACTGTTCACATGGAAGGAGGAGCAGCGATGAGGATTCTCGCACTCGACTCTTCCTCACCCGTCGCCTCGGTGGCCGTGGTCTCCTTCCAGGACGGAGCCGCGAAGATCCTCTTCGAGGAGAACACCCCGCACGCTCGATCCGATTCCTCGGCACTCTTTCATGCACTGGAAGCCGCCGTCTACGCATGCGGCAAACCGGACGCCCTCTGCGTGGGACTCGGGCCCGGATCGTACAACGGCCTTCGGGCAGGCATCGCGGCGGCGCGGGGATTCGCAACCGCCCTCGCTCTCCCTCTCCACGCCATTCCCTCGCCTCTCGCCCTGCCAGGCCCGGACTCGGGATTCTGGGCCGTGGGAGATGCCCGCGGCGGGCATTACTGGATAGCCCGGATCAGCAACGGACATTTCCTCGAGGAACCAAGGCTTCTTTTGCCGGGGGATGCCCTCGCCCACGCTTCAACACAGGACATCCCGATCCTTTCAGCCGGCCCTCTTGGGGAATTACTCAACCCCGTGGACTCCGGACTTCATGCCTCCATGGTGGTGACGATAGCCACGCCCGGTGCTCATCGGCTTGCAATACTCGCCGAAAAGAAGGATCCCTCTTACCTCGTGCCACTGACCCCCGAGCCACTCTATCTGAAGCCGCCGCACATCACGGTGCCGAAGGCTTTTGTTGCCACCCGATGAACGCCCGCTCCCGCCTGCTCATCCTCCTGCTGGCCGTGGCCCTCATGCCACCGTGCCTCGCCCAGACCGCAGGGACCAATGCGCCGGTGGATGAGAACCCGAAGCCGACCTGGGAGACCCAGAAACAGGCACGCACATTCCAACTCGGCATCCCCGCACCGCGCGGCCAGATCACCGACCGGAACGGCTTTCCCTTTGCCCAGAGCAGACTCAGTTACAATCTCGCACTCCAGTTCCCCTCGCCGCTCGACTGGAAGGATCCCAAGGTCATCGCGTTCGCGCGCCAACAGATCACCTTTGCGAAGGGATTCCTGGGACGGGAAATCACCGTCAGCGACCAGGCGATCCTGACGCACTATCGGAACCGGGGACTCCTTCCCCTCGTCCTCATCGAGGATCTCCGCCCCGAGGAGCTTGCTGCGGCCCGGCGCGGGCTCACCAGCCACCTGATTCTGCAGCAGGTCTACGCCCGGTTTTACCCCAACGGGGAGCTTGCCTCTCACATCATCGGGTACACCGGCAAGGAGGCACCCCTCTCGGTGCGCCCCATCGAGAACAAGGACCTCATCTTCACCGAGAGCCAAGGCAGGGAGGGCATCGAGCAGACCTTCGACTTCCAACTCAAGGGGAAGCCTGGAAGCATCCACCTCACCTACGACGCCGAGGGTCGGAAAACCTCCGAGCGCATCGTTGATCCACCCGTTCCGGGCGATACCGTCATCACCACGATCGACCAGAACCTTCAGCGGATCTGCGAGAAAGTCCTGCGGGAGAACTGCAAGAAGGGGGCCATCGTCGTCATCGATCCCTGGACGGGCGAGATTCACGCCATGGCCTCCTGGCCGCAGTACAATCCCAACCATTTCGTCCCGGTGCTCAATCCCCAGATCTACAGGCAGGTGAGCGAAGATCCCTCCACCCCGCTCCTGCCGCGCGCCTTCCGATCGGCCTACCCGCCGGGATCGACCTTCAAGACCTATGTCGGCGTGGCCGGATTCCAGTCCGGGAAACTCACCGCCAAGGACACCTACAGCGGTCCGCAGGCCATCGACATCGGCAACTTCACCTTCCACAACTGGAAGAAATACAATGTCGGAAAGCTCAATTTCGTCGAGGCCCTCACCCAGTCGTGCAATACCTGGTTCATCCAGGTCGGCCTCAAGATTGGCGCACCCGACATCATCCTCTGGTCGAACCGGCTGGGACTCGGCAAGCGGACCGGCATCCCGCTCAAGGCCGAGGCCCAGGGAAACATCCCCAACGACGACTACATGATGAGGGTCCAGAAGCGCAGGATCCTCAAGGGTGACGTCGCCAACATGAGCATCGGTCAGGGAGACATCGTGATCACCCCGCTCCAGATGGCGCAGGCCTACGGGGTTATCGCGACCGGCGGAGAGTTCCACCAGACACGGCTCGTGAAGCAGATCCAGGGCATCGACAACAAAGTCCTCGCCGCCTACCCCGACCGCATCCGCGATAATCTCCAGATCAAGCCCCAGGACATGGCCACGCTCCGTGAGGCGCTGGTGGCCGTCACCGAGGATGGTCAGGGAACGGCTCATCAGGCCCAGGCCAAGGGTGTCCACGTCGCGGGAAAGACCGGAACCGCCCAATGGGGACCGCAGAACAAACAGCGCACGGCGGCATGGTTTGCGGGATTTGTCCCCGCGGAGAATCCGCAGTATGCATTCGCCGCGGTCTACGAGGGGGAACCGGGTGACAACTCCGTGCATGGAGGAAGTCATGCCGCTCCGCTCATCGGCAAGGTGCTCAAGGAAATCTACGGCTCCAAGGTCACCGACAAATCAGGAGAAAAGGAGAAAACGGAATCACCCGAAAAGCCCAAGGAAAATCAACCAGCCGACGAGTCGAACTGAGCCTGCCGCATGGGGCGGCGGGGTTCAGATCATTTGTGCCGACAGAGATTTCCTTCAGCTTTTGCTAATGGATCTACCCTCGTCCGCATCGATGTAGTCAAACTTGCCTTTGTTAGAGGTTCGAAAAGGTAAAATTCACAGGGATGAAGGGGATAAAAGGGATGGAGAAATTCTACAGATAATTAAGTTGAGTCATGGCCACAAGATGCACAAGAGGCACAGGAAAAATAGCACCTATCCGACTGGGCTTCATCAATTACGCAACCCTATCCATTCTTAACTTAAAGAGACCACTCCAATTTCTGAAAGTGTGGTCAATTAAACCGTTTGCCAAAACATATCACCACTAAATTATCTGCTGATCCCTTCCTTCCTCCCTCTTGTGCATCTTGTGCATCTTGTGGCTACTCCTTTTCTAAAAACGCTCTAAGGAACCAAACCTTTCAGGACTCTTCTGCGTCTATCTCCTTCATCCCCTTGATCCCTGTGAGTCCTTTTCCCTACCAGAGTCCTATCTGATCTCTCTCCCCTCGTCGGCGTCGATGTAGTCGAACATGGTCTGGATCTCGTCGCGGGTCTCGAAGCCGCTCTCTTTCTTGCGGCGGATCAGGATCTCGCTCGCGTCGTCCCGCCATCCCCGCTTGGTCATGAAGCCGTTCCAGATCTCGATCTGCTCTGCGGTCGGTTCGGCGCCGCGCTTCACCGACCAATCCCAGACCGCTTCATCGGAAAGCCCCGCCTTCACCTGGGCGGCCAGTTCGTCGTAGGGAACTCCCAGAAACTTGCAGCAGCGGTCATCAAACCCCTTCCCGAGGTTCGGGATGCAATCCTCGGCCAACTCCCCGGCGGCATGGAGACGAATCTTCTCCACCATGCGGGGAAAGTAGACGAGGCCGTGGATCGTGTCGTGGGGAGAGCGGGGTGTTTTCATGGGTTACTTTGACGTTGTTTCCTTGGGAGTGACGAATCCGGAGATCACGAAAAGTCCGGCGGCGATGCAGATGCAGGAATCGGCCACGTTGAATGCAGGCCAGTGATAACTGCCAAACTGGAAGTCAAGGAAGTCGACGACATGTCCGAGCCTGATCCGGTCTGTCAAATTGCCGATGATCCCCGAGAGAAGCAGGATCCATCCCCACTGCATCAAGAGCCCGGTGAAGTGTCGGCGCAGAACGATCAGTGCTATGAAGACGGCGCTCGAGAGCAGGATGAAGAAGAGGTTGTTGTCGTGGAGCATGCTGAAAGCCGCTCCGGTGTTGTGGAGATGGGTCAGGTTGAAGAATCCCGGAATGACCGGAATCGATTCCTGATACGGAATGAAGCGTAGCGTCAGGATCTTGGTAAGCTGATCAGCTAGGGCAAGGGTCACGATCAGCGACCATGCAACCGCCGCAGTGATTCCCTTCGAGGGGTTCATGCAGAGACGGGCAAGGCCTCGACGCAGCGACCGCAGAGCGTGGGATGCTCCGCATGGGAACCGACCTCGTCACGATGACGCCAGCAGCGCTCGCACTTGGCGGCCTCCGTCCTGCCGATCACCACATCCTTGGCTCCCTTGGCGATGGAGAGATTGCTCAGGATCAGGAACTCCTCGATCTCGGCGAGTCCCCCACCCTCCGCGGCGGCCAGGATCACCGGATCGTCGGTGGTGACGGCCACGGTCGCTTCCAGCGGCTTTGCAATCACGCCGTCACGCTGGGCCTTCTCAAGCGCCTGTGCCACATCGGCGCGGAGCGACTGAAGCGCCTCGAACCGGGAGAGGATCTCCTGATCGGGAGACTTCTCCGCCGGGAAGAGTTCCAGATGGACGGAGCTTCCGGGACGGAAGTGTCCCCATGCCTCTTCGGCGGTGAATGCAAGGATCGGCGCAAGCAGTCGCACGAGATCCTCGAAGACCTTGGCCATCACGGCCTGCGTGGCGCGGCGACGCGAGGAGTTCCCGGAATCGCAGTAGAGACGGTCCTTGGTCACATCGACATAGATGCTGCTCAACTCCACGGCGCAGAACTGGGTGATCGCCTGATAAGCCTTCTGGAAGGCCAGTTCCTCGTAGGCCTTGCGGCAGGTGTTCACCGTCTCCTGGAGACGGGCCAGGATCCATCGGTCGATGGCCGTGGGTTCCGCCGCAGGCGCCGAGGCATCGTGGTCGGCCAGATTGGCAAGCAGGATGCGCAGGGTATTGCGGATTCTGCGGTAGGAATCGGTGAGGCGTGCGAAGATCTCCTCCGAGAACGGGACATCGTCGGTGAACTGGACGCTGCTGGCCCAGAGACGGACGATATCGGCCCCGTAGGTCTTCACGAAGTGATCGGCCTCGGTCGGCTTCTGGTAGCCGCCGGCACCTTGGTTCGACTTGGAGATTTTCTGACGGGTATCGACATCGACCACGAAGCCGTGGGTGAGGACGGTCTTGTAAGGTGCCTTCCCGTTGAGCGCCACCGAGGTCATCAGCGACGACTGGAACCATCCGCGGTGCTGGTCAGTGGCCTCGAGGTAGAGATCGGCGGGGAACCGGAGCTCAGGACGGCCGCGCAAAACCGCCTCATGGCTAACGCCGCTGTCGATCCAGACATCGAGCGTGTCGTTGCGACGGACCGATCCGGCAGGCGCGCCGGTCAGGCGGCACCACTCGGCATCATCAAGGGAGAACCAGGCATTCGATCCCTTCTCGGCGACCACTTCGGAGACCTTCTCAATGACGGCGGGATCAAGGATCGGCTCCCCTTCGGAAGTGTAGAAAACGGGAAGCGGAACCCCCCAGGTACGCTGGCGGGAGATGCACCAGTCGGGACGTGACTCGACGGTGCCACGAATCCTATTTCTGCCCCAATGCGGGATCCAAGTGGTGGCATCGATCTCGGCAAGGGCGTTTTCGCGAAGGGCATCGATGCGGATGAAGAACTGCTCGACGGCGCGGAAGAGAATCGGGGTCTTCGAGCGCCAGCAGTGGGGATAGCTGTGCTGATAATCCTGCCGGCCGAGAAGCGCCCCTTTCTCCGTCAGGATCCGGATCACCTCCTCGTTCCCCTCGAAGACATTCTTGCCGACCAGCGAGGGAACGCCGCACTCCTCGGTGAACTTGCCGTAATCATCGACAGGCGAAAGCAACTCCAGGCCGACCTTGCGACCCAACTGATAATCGTCATCACCATGGCCGGGAGCGATATGGACGCAACCGCTTCCGGTCTCGAGCGTCACGAACTCCGCCGTGTGCACGGTGGAGGAGCGGTCGAGGAAAGGATGGCGCGCCTGAAGTCCCTGAAGGGCCGAACCCTTGATGGCCTCGCCATGCTGCGTCAACTCCAGACCCGTCGCTTCCCTGAACTTCTCCGCCAGACCCGCGGCGACGATGAGTCGCCCGCAGCCATTCTCCAGCAGGACGTAGTCGAAGTCGGCATGGAGGGCGATCGCGAGGTTGGCCGGCAGAGTCCAGGGAGTCGTGGTCCAGATGACGACGCTGAGCGGCTTCTCGGCAGGGAGGCCAAGGCGGGCGGCCTCGGCGGCATCCACGGCAAACTTCACGAAGATCGCCGGCGATTTCTTCTCCTGATACTCGACCTCCGCTTCGGCAAGGGCGGTCTGGGCTCCGGTGCTCCAGAGGACCGGCTTCTTGCTCCGGTAGACGAGCCCCTTTTCCACCATCCGTCCGAAGGAGCGGATGATCGCCGCCTCGTACCCGGGATCGAGCGTCAGGTAGGGATGCTCCCAGTCACCGAAAACTCCGAGCCTGCGGAACTGGCCTCGCTGGATGTCGATGAACTTGCGGGCGTACTCCTCGGACTTCTGGCGGACCTGCAGGGGGGTGAGCCCGGCCGAGGACTTCACCACGCGGAACTCGATGGGCAGTCCGTGGCAATCCCATCCCGGGATGAACGGGGACTGGAAGCCGGCCATGGTCTTCGATTTGACGACCAGATCCTTGAGCACCTTGTTGAGCGCGGTCCCCATGTGGACATCGCCGTTGGCAAAGGGAGGCCCGTCGTGCAGGACGAACTTGGGAGCCCCCTCGCGGGCCTTCTGGATCGCTGCGTAGAGACCCTCCTTTTCCCACTTGGCCAGCAACTCCGGCTCACGCTGGGCCAGACCGGCCTTCATCGGAAAGTCGGTCTTGGGAAGTCGGACAGTGTCTTTGTAGCGGGACATGGCGGAAAAAGGATGAAGTCAGAATTATGAAAGATGAAAGAGAGGCATCAAGGCTCCAGGGGTTTAGGCTGAAGACTGTTAGGCTGTTAGGAACTGACAGCTATCAGCCGATTCGGAAAGGCTTGGTGATTTGAGATGCGGGGCTAGGCGCGCGAGCGAAGCTTTAGGTAACCTACTGCGAACGAGCAGCAACAACGCCCCGCGCTCAAAGCAACAAGCCTTACTCGGCGGTGTCGTCGAGCCAGGTTAGCAACTGGGAGATAGTCTCCACGGTCTCGTCACCCATGTTCGAGATGCGGAAGGTCTCGCCTTTGATCTTTCCGTAGCCCCCGTCGATGATGCAGGAGTGCTTGGCCTTGAGACGGCCGATCCAGGCGGCGATATCGGCACCCTTGTTGTTCTTCACGCAGGTGAGACCGAGTGAGCGATATCCCTCGGGAGCGAAGAACTCCCAACCGCGGGCCTTCACCCAGTCATGCACGAGCTTGTTGGTGGCCGCATGGCGGGCGTAGCGGTTCATAAGTCCCTCGGCGGCGATGTCCTCGAGCTTCGACTGAAGCGCGTAGATGTGCGAGATGACCGGGGTGCTGGGTGTCATGTCTCCCTCGTGGTTCTTCTGGAACTCGATGAAGTCGAAATAGTATCCGCGTCCCTTGACCTCGGAGGCGCGCTTCATCGCCTTCTCTGAGACGGAGAAGAGAGCCATGCCGGGAGGCAGGGCGAGCGCCTTCTGGCTGCCGGTGAGCATGACGTCGATGCCGAGCTCGTCCATCGGGACGGGGAGAACGGAGAAGGAGGAGACCGTGTC
>JBEAOJ010000123.1:0-3530 GCA_041164985.1 Verrucomicrobiota bacterium
CATTACCGATGTCGAAATGGATCAGGGAACGGGCCGTCTGGGCTCCGTAGTAACGATGATGCGGTACGGGGATCGCCCCCATGCTGTCGGTCTCGGAGCGGTGGGTGGCTGGGTCGGCCGCGGGAATGGAGGACATAGGAAGGTATTTAGCGGATTAGACTGAAGTCTGTTAGGAAAGAGGGCGTCTGGGAGCTAGGAGTTGGGAGAACTTCATCATCCATCTCATCAACAATCACGGGAGTCGATGGCTGGGAAAAGGCAAAATGATGAATGCGAATCACCAATCACCCTTTCCTGATTTCTCATTTCTGATTTCAGATTTCTGATTTCAGATTTCTGATTTCAGCTCCCCCTCCATCCTATGCGCCTTAATTCGGCAGGAGTTCGGAGACCATCGCCTTCTCCTCGAGGAGTTCGTTGACGGTCTGCTGGAACTTGGCTTTGCCAAACTCGCTGAGCTCCACACCCTGCACGATCTCGGAAGTGGTGCCGTTGGAGCGGATGGGGAAAGAGCAGATGAGTCCCTTCTCGACTCCATAGGATCCGTCGGAGGCAACCGCCACGCTGTGCCAGTCGTCCGCTGGGGTTGGCTTCCTGAGCGACATGACGGTCTCGAGCGCCGCATGGGCGGCCGATGCGGCGGAGGAGAGTCCGCGGGCGGCGATGATGGCGGCGCCGCGCTGCTGGACATTCTTGATGAAATCACCCTCGAGCCAGGCACGGTCGGGAATGGACTTCTCGACGGGTTCGCCGTTGATGAGGGCATTCTCGAAATCGGGGTAGAGGGTGCTGGAGTGGTTGCCCCAGATCGCCATCCGGGTGACATCACGGTTGTGGCAGCCGGCCTTCTCGGCGAGGGCGCTCTTGGCGCGGTTCTCGTCGAGGCGGGTCATGGCATGCCAGCGCTCCGAGGGAATGCCTCGCGCGTTGTTCATGGCGATGAGGCAGTTGGTGTTGCAGGGATTGCCGACCACCAGGACGCGGATATCCTCCGCGGCGCTACGCTCGATCGCCTGCCCCTGACCGACGAAGATCTTGCCGTTGATGCCAAGGAGATCCTTGCGCTCCATGCCGGCCTTGCGTGGCACGCTGCCGACCAGCAGGGCCCAGTTGGCGCCGTCGAATCCGTGATCCAAATCGGAGGTCGCCTCGATCGACTCGAGCAGGGGGAAGGCGCAGTCGTTGAGTTCCATGACCACGCCGGCGAGGGCCTTCATGCCGGGCTCGATCTCGATGAGCCGGAGGGAGACGGGTTGGTCGTGGCCGAAAATCTCACCCGAGGCAATACGGGGAAGGAGTGAATAGCCGATTTGTCCGGCGGCGCCGGTGACGGAGACAACGATGGGATTCTTCATGAAGAATGGAGATTATCAAAAGCACCTCCGTCTGGGAAAGCGCCTAAACATGAGAAAACCCGTTATGCCGGTCGGCATAACGGGTTTTCTCGGGGCGGGGGGGAAACCCTTATAAACTTAGAGGGACTGCTTGAAAGCCTTGCCCGGGGTCAGACGAACGCTCTTGGAAGCCTTGATCTGAATGGCCTTGCCGGTCTTGGGGTTGATTCCCTTGCGGGCCTTGCGGTTGACAACCTTGAAGGTGCCGAATCCGATCAGCTGAAGGCTCTTGTGCTTCTTGACGAGGCCCTTGATGCTGTCAATGACGGCGTTTACGACCTTTTCGGCGTGGGCCTTGGAGACATCCTTGCCGAGGGACTTCTGGACGGATTCAACGAGATGAATTTTGCTGCTCATGGATTGTTGTGTTGGGTTGGGTTTGGTGTTGTCGTTGTGACAGGGAGATCAGAAAAAAAGCCAATCGCCCTGTCAACACCCATTGTGAAAAAATCTTAAAAAAACCACATGAACACTCACCCCACGACCGACCCCAGAATCGACATCCGGCATCCGGAACATCTTGACTACTTCGCGAAGATCGTCTCGGAGCACTTGGATCGCAGCCCCTCGATCGGCACCGATGCCTTCATCGCTCCCGGCGCGTTCCTCTCGGGATCCGTCACGCTCGCCCCGCGCTCAAGCGTCTGGCCATCGGCCTCGCTGCGGGCCGACATCGCTCCCATCGTGATCGGCGAAGAGAGCAACGTCCAGGACAACGCGGTGATCCATGTGGCGACGGATCTCGCCGTGAAGGTCGGCAGGAGGGTCACGATCGGTCACTCGGCGATCGTCCACGCCAGCACGATCGGCGACGAGTCGCTCATCGGAATGGGAGCGATCATCCTCGACGGGGCGGTGATCGGGGAGCGTTGCCTCATCGGGGCGCACACCACGGTCCTTATGAATACGGTGATCCCGCCCGGATCGATGGTCGTCGGATCACCCGGACGGATCGTCAGGACGCTGAGCGCCGAGGAGCAATCGGGACTCGGATCCTGGGCCGATCACTACCTGGTCCTGGCCGCGGAATACCGCCGCCGCGGCATCATCCACCCCGCGTATCATGTGCAATAAGATAAGCCTAATCCCCAAGTGCATTTCCGGCTTTCCCACCCGATGATGAATCCATGAATCCCAAGGATGTCATCCCCATCGGAATCAGGGCCGTCATCCCGACAGCGACGGGAAGCGCCGTTTTCCTAGGCAACGACGAGAAGGTCTTCGTCATCTACATGGATCCGCTCGTGGGGAACGCCATCAGTCTCCTGATCAATGGAACCAAGAGCGAGCGTCCCCTCACCCACGACCTCATGGGAATGCTCCTCACAGGCCTGGGGGCGAAGGTCGAACGCGTCGTCATCAACGACATCAAGGGGGCAACCTACTACGGGCGCATGATCGTGACCGTCGAGAACGAGCTCCAGCAGAGGAAAGTGATCGAGCTTGATGCACGGCCCAGTGACTGCTTGGCCATGTCCGCCCAGCAGAAGGCTCCTATCTACGTCACCCGGGGAGTCTGGGACGAGGTTGAGGACATGTCCGAAGTGCTCAAAAAGATGGCAGAACCCAATCCTGAAGAGGAAGAGAGAGAAAAGGATGAATGATGAAGCATGAAAGGAACTCTCGTTCAACCCGAACGAGTTCGAGTTGAATCAGCGCTTCCCTAGTAAACAAGCGGGGGATTCCCTTCGGAATCCTGAATCGCCGTTCCTGAAGTCTTCTCAGCCAATGCTTTCCGGGCTTCCTCTTCCTCGACTTTCTCATGGAGGAAGGATTTCAGTTCAGGGATCCCCTCGCCAAGTTCGGCGCAGATGGGGAGGATGGTCACACCCTTGTATTTCTTCTTGAAGAGTTTCAGGTTCGCCTCCGCCTCGGGCATGTCCATCTTGTTGGCAACGATGCACCAGGGACGGGCGGCGAGTTCGGGATTGTAGAGCTCCAGTTCCCTGCGAAGGGCCTTGAGGTCATCCAGGGGACTGCGGCCCTCGGATCCGGCCATATCAAGGACCATGAGAAGGTAGCTGCAGCGCATGACATGACGGAGGAACTGGTGTCCCAGTCCGCGGTTCTCATGAGCACCTTCGATCAGTCCCGGAATGTCGGCCACGGTCGTCTTCCGGTAATCCTCGAGATCGA
>JBEAOJ010000124.1:0-3267 GCA_041164985.1 Verrucomicrobiota bacterium
TGGTTGGCATGGTAGACACTCCTATTCACTCCTCCTCCGATCCTCTTCGGGACAAAGGGCCCGATGGTGATATTTCCGCATCACCACGGACACTTTTTTGGCACATAATTGCTATTTTCCTAGACATACAGAGAGATTTTTCCTACTAACTTTTCTCTTCATGGCAAAAGAAGAAGCAATTACCACCGAAGGCGTTGTCGTCGAGGTTCTCCCGGGCACGATGTTTCGTGTCGAACTCGGCAACGGCCACGTGGTGTTGGCCCATATTTCAGGGAAAATGCGCAAGCATTTCATCCGCATTGTGCCGGGTGACAAGGTGACAGTTGAAATGTCTCCTTACGACCTGACCAAGGCCCGCATCACCTTCCGTACCGCATAGTCGCAAACCCATCCGGATCGCAGTTAAAAAGTTGAATCGTTAAAAAGGTTACAAACAAAAACCAATCAATCCCGATAGCCCATTCCCAATCACCTATCACCTATACTCCTAGAGCCTAAAAACCTAGATCTTAACCACCAAATACCATGACCATCCCTGATGCCCTGACCCTTAAGAAAGCGATGAAGATCGCCGTCAAGATCGAGCGCCTGCAGCAGAAGCTCCACGAGCTTCTCGGCGCCACGCTCGAGTTGCCTCCCGCCACCGTCACCATGACCAGCCAACTGACCCAGTTGGCCAGTGCTCCCCGCCGCCGTGGCCGCCCTCCAGGTTCCGGCCGCAAGGTTGCCGTCGACGGTGAGCCCCGCACCTCGAAGCTTGCAGGCCGTCCCCGTCCTGCATCGCCCTCAGGCCCTCTCGCACCCGCCGTGGTGAAGGTGCTCCAGCGCTACAACCGCCCCATGAAGGTGAAGGAAATCCTCATCGGTCTCGAGCAGGATGGATATGTCTGGACCGCCAAGAATCCGACCCAGACCCTCTACGTTCGTATCGGCAAGCTCGCCGGCGTGAGGAAAGCCGACGAGGGACTCTACGTTGCCGAGAGCCTCAGCGCACCCGTGGGGATTCTTCCCGAAGCCGTGGCTCCCGCCGCATCCGGCGCCGGTTTCTAAACATTCAACGACGGTCGTCTTCCATGGCCGGCCGCATCGATTCACCGAACCTCGCTTCCCTCATCCGGGAAGCGGGGGAGAGGTGGGGGGATTTCCCCGCATTCTCCTCCCGTCGTCCCGACGGGACTTTTTATTCGGTCTCTTACCGCGCGTGGCGTGACCGGTCGCTGGCGCTTGCCACCGCGTTGATTGAACTTGGGGTCGGGGCGTGCGATCATGTAGCGATCCTCTCCGACAACCGCTTCGAGTGGATCTTGGCGGATGCCGCCGTTCAGTTCTGCGGTGCCGCCGATGTGCCGCGCGCCGCGGATGTCACGGCCGAGGAGATCGCCTACATCCTCGGGCATGCCGATGTCGGCGTGGCTTTCGTCGAGAATGAGGCCGTGCTGGCCAAGGTGGAGTCGGTGCGCGGCCGACTGCCAGGGCTCCGCCATCTCATCGTCATGGCAGGTGATGCGGATATTGCCTCCGCCAGGAATGTCCATCGACTCCGCGATCTGGAAATCACCGGCGAGGGATTGAGGGTGGGGGGCGATCGCCGGGCGGAGGATCGGATCGCCGGGGTGAGTCCCGAGGATCTCTACACCATCATCTACACCTCGGGCACCACGGGTGTGCCCAAAGGGGTGCGACTTTCCCACGGCTCCATCATCTCGCAGGTGAGGAATCTCCCCTTTGCCCTCGGGCCGGAGGACAGGGCCCTCTCGATCCTTCCCGTTTGGCATATCTACGAGAGGGTCTTCGAGATGCTCTCGGTGTCGAGCGGCCTGCACACCTACTACACGACGCTGCGGCACTTGGGGGAGGATCTCAAGTCAGCGCGTCCCACGATCATGGCCTCGGCGCCCCGGCTCTGGGAGGGACTGCACCGCAGGATCCTCTCCACGGTGGAAAAGGCGCCACTGATCCGCCGGACCCTCTTTCACGCGGCCCGGATCTCATCGCATGCCGTCCGCAGGGCGGAGGATTTCCTGAGCGGAAGGAAGGTCGATCTCACGGGACGCTCATCACCGGTCTCGCTCGCGCTCGGAGCCTTTCATGCGGCGGTATGGCTCGTCTTCATCCTCCCGTTCCTCCTGCTCGACGCGATCGTGCTGAAGAAACTCCGCGCCATCGTCGGAGGATGCTTCCGAGGAACGATCTCGGGGGGAGGGGCGCTGCCGCCTCATGTCGACGAATTCTTCAATGACATCGGCATTCCCGTTCTCGAGGGATACGGACTCACGGAGTCGGGCACCGTGCTGGCCGTCAGGACATGGGATCGCCTGGTCATCGGAACGGTCGGCCCGGCTTTTCCCGGCACGGAAATCCGCATCGTCGATCCCGTCACCGGTGCCATCCTCTATCCCGATCCCACCCGTCGCGATCTCGGTCGTGGCCGGCGCGGGGAGATCCATGCCAAGGGGCCCCAGATGATGTCGGGATATCACAAGGATCCTGAAAAGACGGCACAGGTGCTGCGTGACGGATGGCTCTCGACCGGCGATCTGGGGCTCGTGACCTTCAACGACTGCATCAAGATCGTCGGCCGCTGCAAGGAGACCATCGTCCTGCTGGGCGGGGAGAATGTGGAGCCTCTCCCGATCGAGTCGAAACTCCTCGAGTCACCGCTCATCGACCAGTGCATGGTCGTCGGACAGGATCAGAAGCAACTCGGCGTCCTGGTGGTTCCCTCGGTCGGGGGCTTTGCGACCGCCGGGATCGAGGCGGCCGATTGCGCTTCCTTGGCCTTGCGTTCCGAAGTTCGGGAAAAGATCCAGAAAGAGATCCGTCGTCTGGTTTCCGGTGAGACAGGCTTCAAGCCCTTCGAGCGGATCGCCGCGGTGGAACTCCTCGGGAAGCCGTTCGAGGTCGGCGACGAACTGACCATGACCTTCAAGCTCAAGCGCCACGTCATTGCGGAGAAATACGCCCGTAAGATACAGATGATGTTCGAGGGGTGAGAGGGTTTAAGGTGGCGTCATTGCTTCAGGGCGGCGTCAATTTCATCCTTGCAGACCGGCTTTGCCGGGCTATTCTACCCGACCGCGCATCAAACATTTGCCGTCGGTCCTTGGGTGATTGGCACTTGCCGCTCACCGGAACGCGCCAAGGGTAACCCGGCAACGAGAACCATCAGACACCATGCCTATCCGCCTCGGTCGCTTCGAAATGCCGAAGACCCTCGTCAAGAACGAGAAAACCGCCACTGAAACCTACGCGCAGTTTGTCGCCGAG
>JBEAOJ010000125.1:0-9894 GCA_041164985.1 Verrucomicrobiota bacterium
GCCTTGCGCATGAGCCCTTTGGCGAGATCTTCCCAGAGTCGGTAGTCCCGCTGCTCGTTGGCATCGGCCAAGGTGGACTTGGCAACCTTCTCTCGAAAGCCGAGATGGTAGAGAGCTTCGCCCCGTGCGTTGAGACAGGTGGCGATATCGCGCAGTCCTTCCCTCCAGGTCAACTGCGCAAAAGCCATGCAGATCAACTGCTGCCGACAACCGAAATGCCGCACTTTGCTCTCCGCATCGTAGCGTTGGATCAATCGGGAGAGAGTCTGCCGATGAACGAGTTCGAGGACTTGGGAGTGGATGTAGCGGCCAGAGTTCATGGCCGAGTATCCTCAAAAACCGCCGCTCAAAGTTCAAATGCGTCACTTCCATTTCGGATCGCAACTCACTCATCTTGAAGAATCAACAAAACCAATCACCTTCTCAACCGGACACTAGTGTTAGAAGGTGGTAATAATGAATTTTATGAGGAAATCAGGGATACAGGAATGGAGGAAGTTGTTTCTCTTTTCTGTTTCATCGGGCGCTTCTCTTGAATCCTACCTTGGCGACCTTGCGCCCGTTGCGCGAAAACATCATCCTTCAATCAACCCGCTGTAAACAGCGAGGCGCCGAAGTTCTCATCCTGTCGCAGGGGAGACCTCGGGGCGACAGGATTCGAACCTGCGACTTCTTGGTCCCAAACCAAGCGCTCTACCAAGCTGAGCTACGCCCCGGAAGTGTTGTAACCTACGGGAGAGTGATGAAGTGGGGAAGTGTTAAAATGGATTAAGCTGAAGGCTGAAGGGGAGGACACAGCGGATAGGTAACATGTGATGGGAGGGAATAGGGAATGGGTGATCAGGGGGAAGACAATCCGTGCGATGCAACACTGCATAAGTGCCCTATGCCACCCCAAAGACCGACCATTGCGCTCAGCATTTTATGTCCAATCGCTCTTTTTAACATCCGACTTCGGGTTAAATCCCATCTCATTTTCCCATCTCGCTTTTCACGCCGTCCTTCATCATCTTCTCCCTCATGGATCCGCTGAACTCCACCTCGTCCAATCTCTCTCTGGTCGCCATCATCATCGGGGGCTGGCTGGCCGGAGCCCATCTCTTCGGACTTCTGGTACCCGGGCCCTGCATTGCCTGGGCGCGGTCCATCCCCCGCTCGCGGGTCTGGGGGACTCTCCTGCTGACGGTCGCCGCCCTCTGGTCGCTTATCATCGCCTCGACCACGGATCTGGGTGAATTCTCACCGATGCGTTCCTACGTGATGATCGGGATCGTGGCCGGAGCGATCCTGCTCTGGAAATTTGTCCCTGACTTTCTGGCATCCCGGTCGCTGGGATTCCTGCTCCTGCTGGTGGCCAATCCCGTTCTGGAAACCACGTTTCTGCAGCACGGACCCGTGAAGATCGCCCTTGCCGCGCTGGCTTACGCGTGGGTGCTCGTCGGCCTCTTCCTTGTCGGCATGCCGTATCTCCACCGCGACCTGCTCTTCTGGATCAGCGAACGCCGCTGGCTATGGAAAATCCACTGCTGGGCGGGCATCCTCTACGGCCTCTTCCTCCTGCTGGGCGGACTGAAGATGGAGATGATGGGGTGAAGGGGGAAGGCCGACAAAAGGATGAATTATGAATGATGAATTATGAATGATGAGGGATGAAAAGGGGAAAGCGGAAGGTGAAAGGCTGAACCAAGCCGCTGGGTAGCGGCGCGGTTGATCCCGTCCCGCGACTGCGGGAGGACCCCAACGGGGCGGCACCGCTTTGCGGGCGCAAAGTGCCGTCAATTATGAGGGATGAAAAAGGGGAAACAGGAAAGGGGGCGGGCGACAGCCCAATTATCTGCCGGTCGTCCCCGACCAGGCATCCTCTGCCGCAGGCGCGGGATCGGACTACCTTCGGTATGATTAAGCCGCTTTCCCAAGCGCCTTTTGCCCAACAGCCCAACAGCCTTCAGCCTTTTCACTTGCCCCCTCCCCTCCTCCCTTAGTCGCACCTCAGCGCCTTGACGGGATCGAGGCGTGAGGCGATCCAGGCTGGGATCAGGGCGGCAAGCGAGCAGATGAGGAAGGCACTGATGCAGATCAGGGCGACGTCGGTCGGGACGACTTCGGCCGGGATCTCGTTGAACTGGTAGACGCTTCGCGGGAAAATCTCGACTCCGAGCACGTTGGCCAGCCACTGGCTCACCTCGTTGCGCCAGCGGATGAGGCTCATTCCCAAGGCCAGGCCGCAGGCAACGCCGATGACCCCCACCACCATTCCCTGCGCCAGGAAGACGGAGATCACCTGCCAGGTCCGGGCGCCGAGCGCCTTGAGCACCCCGATCTCGCGGGTCTTCTGCACGGTGACGGTGATCAGCGTGTTCATGATGCCGAAGGCGGCCACCAGAATGATGAACATGAGGAGGAAGAACATGACATGACGCTCCATGGCGATGGCGTCGAAGAGTTGCTTGTTCATCTCCATCCAGGTCACGCAGGAGACTTCTGCGGGAAGCAGACCCCTCATCCCCTCGCGGATCTCGGCGGCACGGTCGGGATCCGTCGTCCGCACGGCAAGTCCATGGACCGCCCCGCCCAGCCCGTAGAGTTCCTGTCCGACATGCAGGGGGATCAGCAGGTACTCGCTGTCATACTGGTAGCGTCCGCTCTCGAAGATCCCGGTGACGGTCAACTCGGTCGGGAGCACCATCTGGCGGAGTGAGTCGATGTCACCCCCCTTGGACCCCTTCCCTCCCTTGCCCTTCATCCTGTCGAGTTGCTCGAGCACCTGGCCTAGATTCCCGGGCGAGTAGACCGTGATGACATCCCCCACCCTCACCCCGAGGGCGCGGGCCACTTCACTTCCGAGCACGGCATGATCGCCGTCCAGATCAAGTTTCCCGGAGACGATGAATCTGGAGAGATCACCGATCTCTTTCTCCCGCGCCGGATCGATTCCCCGGATCTTGGGAGCCAGTCGCTGATGGTTGAACTCGACGATCACGGGCCCCTGGACAAAGGGAGCGACCGCGACCACGCCGGGGGCCTTGGCCGCCTTTTCCCCCAGCCCTCTCCATCCCTCGATCAGGCCGTTGTTGGTGAGGAGCAGGTGGGCGTCGAAGCCGATCACCTTGCGCTGCAACTCGCGCTCGAAACCCGTCATCACCGACATGACCAGGATCAGGACGGTAATCCCGAGGGTCACACCCAGCACGGAGATCAGCGTGATCACCGCCAGGAACGTGCGCTTCGGCTTGAGATAGCGCGCGGCCAGGAACAGGGGTGCAGGCAGGCTCATCGACATCAGGAGAGTAAAAAGTGAAAACGGGAAAAGTGAAAGCGGAAGGATGAGAGGGCAAAGTATGAATTATGAATGATGAGGGATGAACCAAGCCGCTGGGAAGTGGCGCGTAAGATCCCGTCCCGCGACTGCGGGAGGACCCCAACGGGGCGCCACGGCTTCCCGAGAGGGAAGTGGCGTCAAACTACAGCCGCTTCGCTTGCTTCTTGCCCACCAGCTCATGGCACCCGCAAATCCTGTGTCTACATCCGAATCAAAAATACTCCAGGAACGGGTCGGGAAGCTGATTTCACGGATCACATCCCTTGGGGATAGCACCATCTTCATGTTCTCCATGGTAAAAATCGCCTTAATCCCCCCCTGCGCCTCCGCGCCTCTGCGGGAGCCCTTCACTTTTCCCCATGAGATGTGGCGCGCGGCTGGATCAGGATCCTGCTTGCAAGGAGTGAGGCCAGGCAGAGGAGGGTGATCCCCAGGAAATAGATGCTGTGGCGTCTGAGATGGAAGGGACCGGCGACAAGGTCGAGTCTGCCGAGGGAATCGAGCAACCATCCCCAGAGCATCGGCACAGCTCCCGCGACAAGACTCACGATGACCGTGGAGAGGGCGAAGTAGTGGTTCTTCCCCGATTCGGGAACCACACTCATCCAGAGATGGCCGTTCCCCATGTTGAACGATGCCATCGCCGCACCGCCGGAGACATTCAGAAGGAGGACAAGCCACCAACTCGGCGTGATCACCCCCGCCGACATCAGGAACCAGATCCCGAGCACGAGGGCAAAAGCCAGCAGGGAAATGCGGATTAGAGGGATGCTTCCCGATCGGTCGACCCTTTTCCCGACCTTCTGGAGAATCATCATCGGTGCAAGGAAGGTCCCGGTGGAGAGCAGGTAGATGAGGTAGGGGGAAAACCGGGCCTGATCCCTGAGATACTGGACCGGAAAGACCCCGAGCCCCCCTCCCACGAAGACGAAGAGCAGGCTGAAGAGAACCCAGTTGCGGAAGGGCGTCTCGCGGATCATGTCGCCGAGCGGAACTTTGGCGGAGGATTTCGCAACAAACTCCCCATGCCTTGCGTCGGGAATGCCGCGCAGATAGAGAAGGCTCACCACGGCGCAGGCCACCGAGATCCAGAGGACGAGCGAGTAGCGCCAAGGCTCCGCCCCCCCTTTCATCAGGAGCGCGGAGAGCAGCATGGCAAGAAGGCACCCCGCATTGATGAACGTGTGATCCACCGAGATGAAGCGGCCCCTCACGGCGGCCGGTACAATCCCGGTGAGCCACGGCATGAATGCCGCCGTGGCGACCCCCCGCAGGACGTTGAAGAAAAAGAGACTTCCAAGCAAGATTTCGAGCCGCACCTCCCGGGAGAGGAAGAACAGCAGGGGAACGACCGCCGAAGTGCCGATGAATGCCGATCTGAGCCCCCATCCCATCAGGGCGAAGGATCTGTAACTGTGCCGCGCAAGATAACGTGCCGCGGGAAGCTGCAGCACGGTCATCAGGGGTGGGAAGGAGGCGATCAGTCCGAGGATGACGGAGTTGGCACCGAGATCCTTCGCCAGCAGGACGATCGGCGCACCCATGATGATCTGGAAGCAGATCGCGTTGTAGAAATTGAACCAGTGAAACCCGAAGGTTTCCTTGGTGTAGGGAACCTGGAAAAGACCGAGCGGGCCCATGTAGCCGCCGGTACCGGGGGTACCCGCGGGAGTGTCGGCTGTTTTCACAATGCCATCGGGATCAGAGAGCCGTTGGCAGGGGTCGGAATGACCCACATCCAGTCTCTGGAATCCGGTTTCCTAACTCCCGTCCCCGAAAAAGTCGTCCCTCGCTCATTCCCCGGAAATACCTTCCTTGGGCCGGTTCTTCAGATGGGGGAAGAGGATGACATCCCGGATCGACTCGGCGCCGGTCAGGAGCATGACAAGTCGGTCGATGCCGATGCCGATGCCTCCGGCCGGAGGCATGCCGTACTCGAGGGCGTCGAGGAACTCGGTGTCTATCTTTTGCTGCTCCTCGCCCGCCTGGTGCTCAAGTCGCTCGCGCTGAAGGTCGGGATCGTTGAGCTCCGAGTAACCGGGGGAGATCTCCTGTCCGTTGATGATGAGCTCGTAGACATCGACCGTGGAGGGGTCGGCATCGTTCAGACGCGCCAGGGGCACAAGCTCCTTGGGGACATGGGTCACGAAGCAGGGATCGATCGTCTTCTCCTCGACAAGCTTCTCGAAGACATGCTGGGTCATCTCGAACTCCTCGGGGCAGTGGGAGATGTCGAGCTTCAGTTCGGCGCAGCGCCGGATCTTCCCCTCCTTGTCGAGGGCGAACCATCCGGGCACAGCCTCCTCGATGAGATCGTGGTAGGAGGCGCGCTTCCAGGGGCGGGAGAGATTGATGGTGCGGGTGACATTTCCCTCCGCGTCGCGGTGATGGACCTGATGGTCGGCATTACCGAGCATCACGGCGAGATGGCAGATCAGCTCCTCGACCAGCACCGACATCACGCGGAAGTCGGCGTAGGCCCAGTAGGCCTCGAGCATGGTGAACTCGGGATTATGACGGCGGGAGATCCCCTCGTTGCGGAAGCTGCGGTTGAGCTCGAAGACTTTCGGGAAGCCGGCGACGAGAAGCCGCTTGAGGTAGAGCTCCGGCGCGATGCGGAGATAGAAGTCCATGCCCAGCGCGTTGTGATGGGTCTTGAACGGCTCGGCGGCGGCGCCCCCCGGGATCGCCTGCATCATCGGGGTCTCCACCTCGAGGAAGCCGCGCTCGTCGAGGAAGCGGCGGATCTCGCGCACGACAAGACTGCGCTGGCGGAAGGTCTCGCGCGACGGGGCGTTGGCGATCAGGTCAAGGTAGCGCTGGCGGTAGCGGGTTTCTGAGTCCTGCACCCCGTGCCACTTGTCCGGAAGGGGGCGCAGCGACTTGGAGAGCATCACCAGACGGGTCACCTTGATGCTCGGCTCGCCGGTCCGGGTCGTGAAGCACTCACCCTCCACACCGATGAAGTCCCCGATGTCGAGCTGGGCGGCGAGGGCAAGCGCCGCCTCGTCGAGTTCCTTGCCGTTGAGATAGACCTGCATGCGTCCCCCGATGTCGGAAAGATCGAGGAAGCGGCTCTTCCCCATGTCGCGGTAGGCGGTGATGCGCCCGGCCATGGTGACGCATTTCCCCTCGGCAAAAGAGGCCCGGACTTCCTCCACCGTGCCGGAGGTGTCGAAGGCGCCCCCGTAGGGATCGACCCCGAGATCACGGATGGCCTTAAGTTTCTGCCGGCGGACGGCTACAAGATCGCTGAGAGGTGACTGGGTTGACTGTTCCACCTTGAGAGATTGCCTGAAAAGTCCGCGCCTGGCGAGCAGAGAGGAGTTGGGGATGCCGTAATGCATGCGAAGCAACGGCCGGGCAACCAAAGCACGAAGAGAGCGAGGAGCATATCCTCTACGATACGCGACAAGCGAACGACAAAGCTCACGACCCCAAGACCGTCTGCCCTTTAGGAACCGCTGAATAATTCAATATGGAACTCAGGAACTCATGACAGGAGCAAGCCTCCCACAAGAAACAAACCCTGATGATTGAATCCTTTGAAATTCATCGACCCTTCCCAAACCCGGACTCCCATTTCATTCACTTCCTTTCCTTATTTTTTGATTTCCTGATTTTTTGATTGGCCCTGTTATTGTGATCGAACGAGTTCCGCAGCGAGGCGGAGGGCGGCAAGGAAGCTATCGGGGCGGGCTTTCCCGGTTCCGGCGATCCCGTAGGCCGTCCCGTGGTCGGGGCTCGTGCGGATAAACGGGAGGCCGAGGGTGACATTGACCCCGTCGTGGAAGCCGAGCAGTTTCAGCGGGATCAATCCCTGGTCATGATACATGCAGAGGACGCCGTCGAATTCGCCGTTGGCGGCCCGCCAGAAGACGGTGTCGGGGCTCAGGGGGCCGGTGAACCGGGCTTCGGGACTGGCGGCTTCCAGCAAGGGAATGGCAGGGGCGATGATCCGCTCCTCCTCGTCGCCGAGATCCCCCTGCTCCCCCGCATGGGGATTAAGCCCTGCCACGGCAATGCGCGGGGAGGAGATGCCACGCCGCCGGAGGAATGCGGCAAGCAATCCCCCCACCCGGACGATCTCTTCCGAGCTCAGCATGGCAGCCACCTCGCGCAGCGGAACATGAGCGGTGACGAGCGCCACGGTCAGGGGGCCTCCCGTCAGAAGCATGGCGAAGTTCTCGACGCCGGCCCGCGCCGCGAAGAATTCCGTCTGGCCGGGAAAGTTGAATCCGGCACCGTGAAGGTGCTTCTTGCTCACGGGTCCCGTGACCACGGCGGCAAGCTCCCCGGCAAGGGCCCGGCTTGCGGCCTCCTCGAGTGCCGCTATCGCCCGACGGGAGCCCTCCTCGTCGGGGCAGCCGGGATTGCAGGGTGTAGGATCCCCGATGACCGAGAACGTCACTCCCCCGGGAGGATGGCGCAGTGCTTCGGCAAGAAGCTCGGGACCTACACCGGCGGGATCACCGGCAACAAGACCGATGACGGGAAGTGGCGTGGATGCCGTCATGACGGACATCGCCGGGGCTACAGAATCTTGATGTAGGCCTTCTCGCGGAGGCTCTTGAGCCAGCGCTCCTGCCCCTTGAGTTTCTCTTCCTGAATGAGGGCCTGGACGATCTCGGGCTGGACCTCGGAGAGGGGCTTGGTGACGGCGGGCTTCCTGGCCTCGACCATGAGGATGTAGTAGCCGTTGTCGAGTTGGGTGACCGTGCTGATCTCGCCGGGCTTCAGCGAGAAGGCCACCTTGGCGAGATCCTCGTTGAGGGTCTTACGCTCGATCCATCCCCAGTCACCGCCCATGTCGCTGGTCGAATCCTCCGAGTACATCTGCGCTAGACGGTCGAATTCCGCGCCGCCGGCGAGTTTCTCCCGCAACTCGGCGGCCATCTGCTTCTTGCCGGCGGAGGAATCGGAGGGGGCGTCGCCGTTGGAGGATCCCTCCTTGAGGACGATCATCCGGAGCTTCACCTGCTCGGGCGATGTGTAGGCGGCGCTGTTCTTGTTGTAGTACTCGCGGATCTTGACCGGGGAGACGATGATGTTGTCGCTGGTCTTGGCCTGACGCATCGCCTGAACGGTGATCTTGTCCTTCTCGACCTCGCGGAAGCGGGCCATCGTGTAGCCTTGGGCCTGCAGGGTCTTCACAAAAGCGGTGCGGTCACCGCCGAACTCCTGCCGGATGATGCGGTTGATGCTGTCGTCGATGATGTAGGAGGGGATGTTGAACTCCTTCTTCCTGAACTCCTGGAGGATCAGCGCTCGGTCGACGAGGTCCTGGACGGCGCCCTGGCGCATCTCCTTGATCCGCCGCTGCAACTCCTCGCCCTGATAGACCTCGGCGGCGGAGCGTTCGCGCGAACCCACCAACTCCCTCACCTGGGAGAAGGTGATGATCTCGCCGTTGACCACGGCGGCAATGCCGTTGAGCACCTCCTCGACCGCCTTGAGCGGGGCCGTGGCGGCAAGCAGGGTGAGAAGCAGAAGGATTCGTTTGGTGATCATGATCATGGGAGGCGGTTTGCGGCGCGGTTCACCTCTCGGGAACTCAGGCTTTCAGGGCCTCCAGAAAGCGCAAAATCTCTGAAAGCTTGGAAGCGGGCTTGGAGGCCGTCAAGCGTGGAAACCTGTGACCGATCAGAAGGAAATCGCCCCGACGCGTCAGCATCAGCCTCTCGCCCCGCGTCTCCACCTTGGTGATTCCCTTGGCGGCCGCCGCCCGGCGGATGCGCTCCATCACCAGCAGATGGCGTATCTCCTGAGGAAGCGGGCCGAAGCGGTCTCTCCAACCGGCCGATAGAGCCTCCAACGCGGCTGTGTCGGGGGCGGAGGCAAGGGAGCGGTGCGCCTCGATCCGAAGCTTCGCCTCGGGAAGGTAGCCCGAGGGAATAAAGGCCCCGCAACGCGTGATCCGCACCCCCTCCTCGCCGGTCACGGCTCCCAACTCGCCCATCTCCTCGGGCGTGTTGGCCACGAAATCGAAGCGGAGCAACGCCTGCTTCTCCTCAAGGGATCCGGTGGCAGCGGCGGCGGGATCCCCCTTCATCCGGTCGACAGCCTGACGGAGCATCCGGCAATAGAGGTCGAATCCGACGGCGGCGATGTGGCCGCTCTGGGCGGTTCCGAGGAGATTCCCCGCTCCGCGGATCTCGAGGTCGCGCATCGCGATCCGGAATCCGGCGCCGAGCTGGGAGTATTGGCGGATCGCCTGCACACGGCGGCGGGCCTCGCCCACCATCATCATGTCGCGGGGGAGCATCAGGTAGGCATAGGCCTTCTGGCGGCTGCGTCCGACCCGTCCGCGGAGTTGGTAGAGATCGGCCAGGCCGAAGCGGTCGGCGCGGTCGATGATGATCGTGTTTGCGTTGGGGATATCGAGCCCGCTCTCGATGATCGTGGTCGAGACCAGCACGTCGGCATCGCCCTCCACGAAGCGCTTCATCACGGTCTCGAGCTCCCCCTACTCCATCTGTCCGTGCCCCACCAACACGCGCACACCGGGGCAGAGTTCCCCGAGCCGTGCGGCCACCTTTTCGATCGAGCCGATCCGGTTGTGGAGCAGGTAGACC
>JBEAOJ010000126.1:0-3518 GCA_041164985.1 Verrucomicrobiota bacterium
TGATCGGCTCGATGTAGGTCCGCCCCGCGAACTCCGGATCGGTCATGATGGTGGCCGGATTGGAGTTCACCAGCACCACATCGTATCCCTCCTCGGCGAGCGCCTTGCAGGCCTGGACGCCTGAGTAGTCGAACTCGCAACCCTGACCGATGACGATGGGGCCGGCTCCGATGAGGAGGATTTTCTTGATCGAGGTGTCTTTGGGCATGGTGAGGAAGGCGGAAAATCGTTGGATCGATGGTGTCGTAACGTTCCGGTTTGGAAAAACCGTCACAGCACTTCATTGAACCTCCCCACGTTCCGGTGGTCAAACGTGGAAAAGTGAAAGATGGTGTTAAAAAGACTGAAGAAGGAAGGCTGAAGAAGAAAACTGCAGAAACCTGAACCAAGCCTATGGGGAGAGATGCGGAGGATCCCGCGCATGCGGGACCCTCAAAGGGTGGCACAGCTTGCCGGGAGGCAAGTGCCGTCAAACCTTAGACCTGAGAATCAAAGGAGGGACTCAGAAACCTTCAGCCTTCAGTCTAAAATGCTTCAGCCTCGGCTATGGCAGTTTCGTGATCAGGACCGAGGAACCCGCCGCCGTGGGCGTCAGCGTGGCCCCTTCGAGGCAGGCGGGAACCAGCATGAAGTTCCCCGGCTTGAGGGTCGTTCCCAGGCACTCCACGCCGCCTGTCAGGCAGGTGATGATGGAGAAGTCCCCCTTGTCGGTGGCTGGGATCGGGCCGTTGAGTTCCTTCTTCTCGACATGGAAGAGGGGGCAGTCGGCCACAACCGTTTCCGTGGCAGGGGTGAGTGCCGGTTCGAAATCGTCAAAATCAATGGAGGCCAGCGACTCGGAGACATGGAGTTCGCGCGGTTTCCCGTCGAGGCCGTTCCGGTTCCAGTCAAAGACGCGGTAGGTCGTGTCGCTGTTCTGCTGCACCTCGACGATGACGAGGCCCTCGCCGATCGCGTGGAGGCGGCCGCTCGGAATGAAAATGCTCTCCCCGGTTCGGGCGGGGGCGCTGTGGAGTTTCTCCTCGACGGTGCCATCCTCCAGTGACGCTTCGAAGTCCGCGCGAGTCACGCCTTTCTTCAGGCCGGCGTAGACGGAAGCGCCCTCCGCGGCATGGAGGAAGTACCAGCACTCTGTCTTGGGCTCGCCTCCCAGCTCCCCGGCGCGGTGTGCGGGCGGGTGCACCTGGACGGAGAGTCGTTCGCGGGCATCGAGCAGCTTGATGAGCAGGGGAAAGCGGGGGGAGGGGTTGGCAAGGTGGCGCTCCCCGAAGAGAGAGGCCCTGTTCCCCGACCAGAGTTCGTGGAGGGTGGTCCCCTTGAGAGGCCCCTCGTGGACCACGCTCTGGGCCTCGGGGCGGTCGACCATCTCCCAGAGTTCACCGATCACGGCACCATGGGGCAGTCTCTTTCCGAACAGGGTCTCGAAGTGACGCCCCCCCCAGACCCGCTCCATCGGGAGCGGCTCGAACACGAGGGGTGAGGTGGGCTTTGCGGAAAGCTGGAAAGAGTTGGAAACCATGCCGCAGTATTCAAAAGGTGCGGACGATTGCCAAGACCGCATCCGATCCTGCAAGATGGGAGGAATGGTTTCTACGCGACGACGACGTTCCCTGGACGAGGTGATGGGTGTGCTTCTCTTTTTCGGGGGCATCCTGCTGCTGCTCTCCCTTGTCTCCTTCGACCTGAGGGATGTTCCCTCGTGGGCTTTCGGAACCTACACCCCGATCAACGAGACCCCTTCCAATTTCGTCGGCCGGGTCGGCGCCATCGTGGCGCGCATTTCCTATTTCCTCTTCGGGGGCGCCGCTTACTTCGGCGCGGGTGCCCTCATGGGCATGGGCATCGCCCTCTTTCTCGGGAAAGTGGAGAGGTTGGGGATCCGCTTCGGTTGGGCTTTTGTCTTTGTCCTGAGCTGGTCGACGCTTCTGGATCTTCAGCATCTGATTCTTCAGGGATGGAAGCTTCGCTTTGACATCCCGGGCCCCGGTGGCTGGTTGGGGCATCAGCTGGGCATCGCCCTCGGGAGGGATGTCCTCGGTTTCCTCGGCTCCCTCATCATCTTCACGGCCCTTGCCCTGGTGAGCCTGATCCTGGCCACCGGCTTCCATCCCATTGCGGCAATGCGCCGTGGGGCCGTGGCTCTCGGCACGCTGATCGGTCTTCTCTACCGCCTTGTGAAGGACCGCTTCATCAAGGGCCGCTTTGTCAAGGAGGGTGAAGTGGGGGAACAAACGGTTCCGAGCGCCCCCGCGCGTTCCCGCAACCGGCGCCGTGCCGCGCTTCCGGAAATTGAGAGCGAAGTCGCCGGGGTCGAGGATCCGGAAGTCGTCGCGCCTACTGTCGACCTCCCCGCTCCCAAGATCATCGATGCCAGCGTTCCCGCACCCGCCCGCAAGCCGACCCTTGCGGAGGTGATGAAGACTAAGCAGAAGCCCAAGTCCGACCCCGCCCGTGACGGATTGCTCGGCGAGTTGCACTACGACGAGTACACGCTTCCCGGGCTTGATCTGCTGGAGACCTACGACGACGAGAGTCATCAACCGGCCGACCCAGCCGTCCTGCAAGGGGTCCAGAAGACCATCCTCGATACCCTCGCTCAGTTCGACATTGAGGCCTCGCCCGGCGACATCACCAAGGGGCCCACGATCACCCGCTACGAGGTCTATCCGGCCATCGGCGTCCGCGTGGAGCGCATCTCGTCCCTGGAGAGGAATCTCGCCCGCGCCACCCGCGCCGAACGGATCAACATACTGGCCCCCATTCCCGGCAAGGACACCGTCGGCATCGAGATCGCCAACTCCAGCAAGGTCAAGGTCAGCATCCGCGAACTCTTCCAGAGCGAGGCATGGGAATCGAGCAAGGCCGCTCTTCCCCTGGCGCTCGGCAAGGATGTCTACGGACACGCCATCATCGCCGACCTGGCGGCGATGCCCCACCTGCTCGTGGCCGGCGCGACCGGCAGCGGCAAGAGCGTCTGCATCAACTCCATCATCACGAGCCTCATCTTCAAACACACGCCCGAGACTCTCCGATTCATCATGATCGACCCGAAGGTCGTCGAGATGCAGGTCTACAACGACCTGCCCCATCTCGTGACCCCCGTTGTCACCGATCCGAAGAAGGTGCTCCTGGCCCTGCGCTGGGTGGTCGACGAGATGGAGAAGCGCTACGCCATCTTCGCCAAGGTCGGGGTGAAGAACGTCAGCGGATTCAACAACCGTCCCAGGCCGGAGAAGGCCGCGGTTGCCGAAACGGAGGAAATCGTCGGTGATGAAGTCCGGGAGGAGATCCCGGCCGATGCCGAAACTGACGGATCGGTTTCCGAATCCGAGCCGGAGGAATCCCCCGAGTCCGAGTTGCCGCTCAAGCCCGACGACGACCTCGTCATTCCCGACCGGATGCCCTTCATCGTGGTGATCGTCGACGAGCTGGCCGACCTCATGCAGACCGCGCCCGCCGATGTCGAGGGTGCCATCGCCCGCATCACCCAGAAGGCGCGCGCCGCCGGCATCCACATG
>JBEAOJ010000127.1:0-3287 GCA_041164985.1 Verrucomicrobiota bacterium
GCTTCATCCCCTATACCAGCGGTGACCAGCTCGTGGTCTCCACCTCACTCGATAGCCTCACGGCCTCCCAGTACAACCAGGCCTTCAACGCGATCATGCCGACCTTCTACCAGCAGATCGCAACGATCGCCTTCAATAACGCCAACGCCCAGAACATGCAGCTCGTCCAGCGCCTCTGGGGACTGCGCGTGGCCGAGGGAGGGGGATTCAGCATGAGCGGCCTCTCCGACAACATGCCCCTTCTGGAAGGACAGGGTGACGGCAAGGGAGTCATGGATCCTTCCAAAGACATCCTCCGTCCCGGACTCGACAACCACTGGGGCATCTTCGTCGATGGCAACGGCATCTTCGCCCAAGCCAACAGCGGCAACATGCTCCCCGGCTACAACTCCCAGAGCGGCGGCGTCACCACCGGCCTCACCTACAAGTGGAACGAAAACGTCGGCACCGGCATCTTCTGCGGCTACCAGGGAACCTACACCAAGAGCGGAGCCGATGGCTCGGGCCTCGGAACCGGAAGCCGTCTCATCGACAACGCCGTCCGCTTCGGAGTCTTCGGCACCTACGGCCAGAAGGATGGCAAGGGCCTTTTCGTCAACGCCCTGGCCGGAGGCGGCTACCACAACTTCCAAGCCACCCGTGTGATCCAGTACACCGGCATGAACAGGACGGCCAACAGCGCCCCCGGAGCCGGGGAACTCGATACCATGCTGGCCGCAGGCTACGACATCAAGAAGGGCAAGTTCACCTTCGGCCCGACCGCCTCACTCCAGTACACCTACCTGGGGGTCAACTCCCTGAATGAAACGGGAGCCCAGAGCCTGAGCTTCAACTCGGGCGGATGGAACAGCTCCAGCATGCTCTCGAGTGTCGGTGCCCACGCGGCCTATAGCTGGGTGGCCAGCAAGAACATCCTCGTGGTGCCTCAGGTGAACCTCTCCTGGCAGCATGAGTTCATGCAGAACCCCTACGCCATCAGCGGCAATCTGGGTGGAACCAGCCCGACCTTCTCGAACTGGAGCACCACCCCGATCAGGGACTTCCTCTATACAGGAGTCGGCTTCACCGTGGAGTTCTCGAAGCGCTGGAACACCTCCTTCTTCTACAACGCCGCCGCCGGAAACAATAATCTCCAGAGCCAGAACATCTTCTGGTCAGCCGGGGTGAAGTTCTGATGAGGGGGGTTGAGAGGTTGATTCACTGATTGTGACCGGAGGGCTCTTCCCGGTATGATTCCATCCTCATGGCAGGCAAAGGCCTTTTCATCACATTCGAGGGTTCCGAGGGGTGCGGCAAGTCGACCCAGATCGGCCGCCTCGCCGCGCGCCTGCGTGATGCGGGCCGTGAGGTGGTCCTCCTGAGGGAGCCGGGCGGAACCCCGATCGGGGAGCAGATCCGTCACCTGCTCCAGTATGATGAGTCCGCCGGCGCGATGACACCGGAGGCGGAACTGCTCCTCTTTGCGGCCAGCCGAGCGCAGCTTGTTCGGGAGGTGATCCGTCCGGCCATGGAGCGCGGGGCCGTGGTGCTGTGCGACAGGTTTTTGGATTCCACAACGGTCTATCAGGGGGTGGCCCGGGCGCTGGACCGACGGGATGTTGCGGCGGTCAATGCCTTCGCCGTCGGAGGGACGCTTCCCGATCTCACCCTGCTCCTTGATCTCGACGCCGCCGAAGGACGCCGCCGTGCGGCCTCCCGCAAAGGGCCCGTCGACCGGATGGAGCAGGAGGGGGAGGAGTTCTACGAGGCGGTGAGGCGCGGCTATCTCGAACTTGCCAAGGCGAGCCCCGGTCGCTTTGCCGTGATCGATGCCTCGGGTAACGAGGCCTCGGTGGAGAGCCTCATCACGGCCGTACTTGCGGAACGCTTCAACGGGGGGGCTCATGGCATTTTCTAGGGAAGAGGCGTTCCGGTTACTCGAGAAGGCCCTTGCCGAGGGGCGCCTCGGCCATGCCTACCTGATCTCCGGCGGGCCCGGCTCGGGTGTCGGGGAATTTGCCAATGAGGTGGCCGGTCTCTTCCTCGGCACCGGGGCCATTCATGTGGAGCAGGATCCCGACTTTCATGCGATCGAGCCGGGTTCGAAGTCCCGCCGCATCCTGATCGAGCAGATTCGGGAACTGGAAGAGGCGATCCACCGCACCCCTGAAAAGGGATCGCGCAAGGTGGCGGTGATCCGCGACGCGGACCGACTCATGGTCCAGTCTGCCAATGCCTTCCTGAAGACGCTTGAGGAACCCTCGGAGGGATCGCTTCTGCTGCTGACCACGCAACTTCCCGAGGCGCTTCTCGAGACGATCCGCTCCCGCTGCATCTCGGTGGTGCTCCGCTCGGCGCAGCGCCCGCCCGCCGGATCGCGCGAGGAGAAGCTCTCCGCAGCGATGCCCCGTTTTTTCGGGCCGGAAGCCCGAACCGATGCGACAGCGGCCTTCGGCCTGACCAGACTGTTCCGGGATCTGCTGGAGGAGGTCCGCGAGGAGGCCGAGGAGCGGATGAAGGAGGAACTCTCCGCGGAGAAGGCGCATTTTGGAAAGACAACCGAGGGGGATTTCGAGGCGAGGGAGGAGGCCCTGAAAGCCTCGGCCGAAGCCGACGTGCTCGGGGAGCGTTCCCTGCTGCTCGGGGTGATGGCCGACTGGTTCGGTGCCTCGCTCAGGAGCTTGCATGGAACAGGAGGCGCTCCCGATGAGGCGGAGTCGCGCCGGTTGCTCCGCTGCCTCGAGGCCATCGAAAAGCTTCGGGGAACCCTTGAACGCGGTGTTCAGGAGGGGCTTGCCCTGGAAGCGGGTTTTCTGGAACTCATGATCGCTTCGCGTCAAGAATAGGGAGTCATGAAGAAGCGTCCCGTCGTCCTCAAGTTCGGCACAGGCATCCTCGCCCGCGAGGGGGGGTGCTCGCTCGACGAATCGCAGTTCCGCAGACTCTGCGCCGAGATCGCGGCCCTTATGGCCGCCGGCATTCCCTGCGTGGTCGTTTCCAGCGCGGCCGTCGCCGCGGGAGTGGATGCCCTGCGGCTCGCGAAGCGCCCCTCCGACCTTGCCGGCAAGCAGGCCTGCGCGGCCGTCGGCCAACCCGCCCTCATGAACGCCTACGCGCGGCATCTCGCGCGCCACGGACTCCGTCCGGCCCAGTTGCTCCTCACCCATGACGACATCTTCGATGCAGGCCGCCGTCGCAATGCCAGCATCACCCTTTCCAAGCTGCTCTCCTCTCCCGGTGTCGTCCCGATCATCAACGAGAATGATTCGGTCGCCGTCGAGGAACTCCGCTTCGGAGACAATGACCGT
>JBEAOJ010000128.1:0-5556 GCA_041164985.1 Verrucomicrobiota bacterium
GCCTCTCTTATGCGCCTCGCCTGGCAGCAAAACTCCTGGCACCGCCTCCTTCCTTTTAGTCTTATCAGGCCCTAGGGAAGCCGGTTGGTGGATGTGAACTTGGTAGTGGAAAGTTGAGGGAGGGGCCTATCGGGCTGATTTCAGTTCCCAGTTGACGGCACTTGCCGCCCGGCAAGCGGTGCCGCCCTGTTGGGGTCATCCCGCAGTCGCGGGACGTGATGTTATACCAACTCCTACTCATTCTGCTTAGGAGGCTCTAAGCGTTCCCGCCAATGGTCAGGGTGTGTTGTTCCGGGCAACCCTTGGGCGTTATGAAAAACCTGACATCCAACATCCCATCAATTCAATCCCTCAAGGAGAGCAAGGAGAGCAACCTCGGAACGGCGTCTCTGAGGGCGACCAAAGCCCTCACGGCCCTCTCCGTGGCGGCGGTGATGATCTCCACTGCGATCGCGGGAGCCGCCGACAAGAAGGTGATCGTGGCCCCGCAGCAGGAACTCTTCCGGGCGGGAGAGGTACAGCTGGATGCGTTCGTGGCCGGTGCTGCCGGGAAGTTCGGCGGACCGGGCGTTCCGGGCTCCGGAAACAGGACGGTCACCGGCATGGGTGGCGGTCTGGGCCTCAGCTACTTCTTCACCCGGTGCTTCGCCATCGGTCTCGACGACACCCTTGGCGGCCTCAACGGCTCGGGAAACACCTTCAATAACCTTCAGGGAAACCTGATCGCCCGCATCCCGATCGAGAGTCTCCATCTGGCACCCTATGCCATCGCCGGCGGCGGGGCCACCTGGGGGAACAGCAATACCCAGGGCAACGGGAATGTCGGTGGCGGCCTGGAATACAGGATCAATCGTGGCTTCGGTCTCTTCGCCGACTCGCGTTACCTCTACGGGAACCGCGGTCTCAACGAGAGCCTGACGCGTGCCGGCCTCCGTTTCGTATTCTAAGGAAGCCCTGATCCAATCCACCCGGAAATCGACAAGGAAATCAACCAGGAGTGATGGATCCTGCACCCGGTGACAATCGGACATGGGTGAGGGCCACGCACCCATGAGTGCAGGACTTCCTCCCCGGCCTGAGCGCATCGCCTTCCTCGGCGACTATCTTCCGCGGCTCTGCGGTCTGGCAACCTTCACCCATGATCTCTGCGAGTCGGTGGCCTCGGCCTGCCCCTCCTCGGAGTGCTATGTGGTGGCCGTGAATGACCGCGCGGAGGGATACGGATACTCCTCCCGAGTTCGCTTCGAGATCGATGAGCAGGATCGGGATGCCTACGGTCGCGGCGGAGACTTCCTGAATGTCCAGGACGCCGACCTGCTTTGCGTCCAGCACGAGTTCGGCATCTACGGGGGGCCGGCGGGAAGCCATGTGCTCAAGCTGCTCAGGCAATCGAGGATCCCTGTCGTCACCACGCTCCACACGATCCTGACCGAACCTGATGACGATCAGAGGAAGGTCATGGAGGAGATCATCTCACGCAGCAGCCGTCTGGTGGTGATGGCCCGCAAGGGGGTCGAGATCCTTCAGGAGACCTACGGTGTTCCGCTGGAGAAGATCGATCTGATCCCCCACGGGATTCCCGACCTGGAATTCACGGACCCCGAACCGTTCAAGGAGAAGCTCGGATTGGGCGGTCATCCCGTGCTGCTGACCTTCGGGCTGATAGGGCCGGGCAAAGGGATCGAGCATGTCATCGAGGCACTCCCGGGGATCGTCGCCCGCCATCCCGATCTCCTCTACGTCATTCTCGGGGCAACGCATCCCCACCTCCTGGAACGGGAGGGGGAACGCTACCGGTCCGGTCTGGAGCGTCTCGCGAGGGATCGGGGCGTGGAGAAGCATGTGCGCTTTGAGAACCGCTTCGTCTCCCAGGAGGATCTCAAGGATTTCATCGAGGCGACGGACATCTACATCACGCCTTACCTGAACGAGGCCCAGCTCACCTCGGGCACGCTTTCCTATGTCTTCGGATCGGGGAAGGCGGTCGTCTCCACACCTTACTGGCATGCACGGGAACTTCTCGACGGAGGGAACGGATCGCTGGTTCCTTTCCGCGACCCCGCCGCCATCACCGAGGAGGTCGGCAGGCTGCTGGATGACCCGTTGCGGATGAAAAGAATCCGCGGAAACGCCTACAGGGCCGGCCGCGAGATGATCTGGCCGGCCGTCGCGGAACGCTACCTGGAATCGTTCCGACGGGCGCGCGTGGATCGGAGGATCCGTCCGAGGGAACCATGGAGCACGGAGAGACGTTCGGCTCCGGAGCCGGTTCCGGGAGGATGGGTCAGGGAGGCCCCCTCTTACCCGATCCCGCAACCACGATACGACCATCTGGTGCGGATGAGCGACGGAACCGGCATCTTCCAGCACGCGATCTACACCGTGCCCAACTTCCACGAGGGGTATTGCGTCGATGACAACGCACGGGCCTATATCCTCTGCAACCTGCTGGCGGAGTCGGGGGAGGAACCTTCGCATCCGGATCTTCAGCGGCTGGCCACGGGCTACCTCGCCTTTCTGAACGCGGCTTTCAATCCGCTCAAGGGCCGCTTCCGCAACTTCATGAACCATTCGAGGCAATGGCTCGAGGAGGAGGGAAGCGAGGACAGCCACGGTAGGTCGCTCTGGGGGGCGGGCACCGGTGCCGCGCGTTCGCGCGATGCAGCCCATTCACGCCTCTCGGCGGAGATCTTCAGGAAGGGGCTCGGGGCCGTGGAGCGCTTCACCTCCCCGAGGGCCTGGAGCCTGACCCTGCTGGGCATCCACGAGTACATGCGGCGCTTTCCGGAAGACGAGGCCTCCGGGCGGATGCGGGAGACGCTGACCGGCAGGCTCCTCGATCTCTGGGCATCCTCCTCCAGCCAGGAGTGGCCGTGGCCCGAGGAGATCCTCGCCTACGATAATGCCCGGCTCTGCCAGGCGCTGATTCTCAGCGGCAGGAGCATGCCTCACTCCGGGGCGTTGGCGGTCGGACTGCACTCTCTCCGCTGGCTGGCCTCGGTCCAGAAAAGCGACGGGGGTCATTTCCGTCCTGTCGGCAGCAACGGGTTCCACAGGCGCGGCTCCGCACGCGCGGACTTCGATCAGCAACCCCTGGAAGCCCAGGCCATGGTATCCGCCTCGCTGGAGGCCTTCCGGGCAACGGCGGACCACGACTGGCTGGAGGAGGCCCGACGCGCCTTCGAGTGGTTCCTTGGCCGAAACGACCTCGGCCTCCCGTTGTACGATGCCATGAGCGGGGGGTGCAGCGACGGACTCCACGAGGATCGCGTGAGTGAGAATCAGGGAGCCGAATCCACCTTGGCCTTCCACATCGCCCTGGCCGAGATGCGCGGGGCGACCCATCCCCTCACCGGGACATCACTCTTCACGCCATGAGCATGATCCACATCCGGCGGCATGAAGTGGCCTTCTTCCCGCAGAGCGCCCGGGTGATCATCAGGCCCTTCATACCGGAGGAGACCCACCGCATCACGACGATCATCGGACGCGCCCTTGCCCTCTCCGACGGGGAGGTCAGCGAACAACTCGGCATCGTCAGGAAGGAGTTCGACTCGCGTCACTTCGACATCGAGTCGTTGCTCAAAGGCCACTTCGAGAAGGTGCGGCGCCATGTCTTCACCCAGCGCCCGCTTTCCCGCGAGAGGGAACTTCTGATCGGCGCACTCTTCTCGGGTGAGTACGCCCTGGAGTCCGCCGCCATCTTCAACCCCTCGATCGTCCCCCACCCCGACCAGGGGGGCATTCCGGAAGGCGCGCTCCGATTCATCATGAGCCTGAGAGCGACCGGCGAGGGGCATATCTCATCCATCGAGTTCCGGTCGGGGGTCATCGGCCCGGAGGGGGGCATCTCCATGGACCCCGTCTCACGATTCGTCACCGTTCCGGAGATCCTCCCCAACCCCAGCTACGACAAGAAACGCTTCACCATCAAACTGGCCGAAATGGGATTCGAGGACGGCCATGTGGCCGAGGTTATGGAACCTCTCTCAACGAACTTCACGCGAACCCAACTCAAGGGGAGCGTCGATGCCGTCCTTGCCTCGACCCAGCCCGCGACGCGCGATCTGCACCGTTCCCTCGAGTGCATCCGCTGGCTAGCGGACTCCAACTACGAACTCCGCTTCCCGGAACAGCTTGCCATGAGCGAGCGCATCATCTTTCCGGTCTCACGGAACGAATCGGACGGGATCGAGGATGCCAGGTTCGTCCGCTTCACCGAGGAGGATGGCTCGGTGTTGTATTACGCCACCTACACCGCCTACAACGGTCACGCGATCCTGCCGCAACTGATCGAGACGAAGGATTTCCTTCATTTCCGAATCCTCACCCTCAACGGCGATGCCGTGCAGAACAAGGGGATGGCGCTGTTTCCCCGGCGGATCGGAGGGCGCTTCGCCATGCTCTCACGACAGGATGACGAAAACCTCTTCATCATGTTTTCCGACAGCCCCCACTACTGGCGGGATCCGCAGGTCATCCTCCGACCGTCGGAGATGTGGGAAACGGTCAAGATCGGCAACTGCGGCTCCCCCATCGAGACCGAGGCCGGATGGCTCGTCATCACCCATGGGGTGGGACCGATGCGCAAGTACTGCATCGGAGCGGCCCTGCTCGATCTCCATGACCCGACGAAGGTCATCGGGCGCCTGCGCGTGCCCCTGCTCGCACCGGAGGGGGAGGAACGCGAGGGCTACGTTCCCAATGTCGTCTACAGCTGCGGTTCCCTGCTCCACGGGCGGCACCTGATCCTCCCCTTCGCGGTGAGCGACCGCTCCTCCTCCATCGCGAGCATCGGACTGGATGAACTCCTGCACGCTCTTCGCGGATCGTGACGGGAGAGCGGAGTGCTTTTCACGCCACACCCCCTCTCGGCAAGACGTGCCAGTGAAAATGTGGAAAGTGGAAGGTGGAAAGCTGAAAGGGTGAAGGGGTACCGCAGCCGCGCAACGCTCTCTCCCAATTGCAGATTTTATAGGGGGGTCCTCGTTCCGCATTTTTCATTTTCATTTTTTCATTTGTTTTCCCCATAGGACGCTCTACGTCCCACCCTCTGTGCGATCATGCGCGCATGGACAAGAAAACCCCTATCAGCATCCCGCCCGAGATCCTCGCGCTTCTCGAGGCCACGGCACTTGCCAACGACTGCAACTCCGAGGAGATCATCCTTGCCGCCATCGAGGCATTCCTGGATGGCGACAGGGAGTATCAGGTCGGGGAATAGGGCACTACTCTTCCTCGGGAGAAGGGATCTGAAGGAGGTCGGCAACCGGGTCGGAGGGGACTCCCCCCGGGAGTTCCTCGACCTTGCGCAGGCTGCGCTCCACGGCACGGGAACGTACGCCGACGGTCTCGATCTTGTTGGTGGCGGCGAGGAGCGATTTCTTCACCGCTTCGAGCGAATCCCCGAACTTGGAGAACTCCGTCTTGACCAACCCGAGCGTCTTCCAGACCTCGCTCGACTGCTTCTGGATGCTGAGCGTCTTGAACCCCATCTGGAGGCTGTTGAGCACGGCGGCGAAGGTCGTGGGCCCGGTCAGGACGACGCGGTGCTTC
>JBEAOJ010000129.1:0-4914 GCA_041164985.1 Verrucomicrobiota bacterium
AAAAGGATGCGCATCCGGAAGAATTCGCCGTCGAGGAAGTGAAGCAATGCGGATTCCTATTCGTCAAACGGCTTGAGGGTTCAGGAAAGGATGATGAGGGAAAAAATGGAATTTACCCATACGGAAGAGGATGGCGTTGAAGCGTCCTATGAGCACGGGAGCCCTTGTTCGCTCTTTCATGAAGACACGCCATGGGAATCCAGGCACCTTTGGTGATTACTGTCACAAATCCAGGAAGTTTTTCAGCAACTCCTTGCCGTGGGTCGTCAGGATCGACTCGGGATGGAACTGGACGCCCCAGACGGGAAGTTCCCTGTGACGCAGGCCCATGATCTCTCCTTCGGCGGTTTCGGCCGTGATCTCGAGACAATCCGGGAACGTCTCCCTCTTCACCAGCAGGCTGTGATAGCGGGTCGCCTCGAAGGGGTTCGGAAGTCCGGCAAAGAGATCCTCCCCGTTGTGCAGGATCGGGGAGGTCTTGCCATGCATCAGGCGTTCCGCGCGGACCACCTCACCGCCATAGACATCACCCATGCACTGATGGCCCAGACAGACACCGAGAATCGGGAATGATCCTGCAAAGCGACGGATCACCTCGCAACTGATACCGGCTTCCTTCGGCGTGCATGGCCCCGGTGAAATGCAGAGACGTTCCGGAGCCATCGCTTCAATCTCGGCGATCGTGATCCCGTCATTGCGCCTGACGACGGGATCCGCACCCAACTCCCCGAAATACTGAACGAGGTTGTAGGTGAAGGAGTCGTAGTTATCGATGACAAGGATCATGATGGAAGGGATTCGCGGGATGATGTTGCTGAGGCCAGCTCGACGGCACGGACGACACCCATCGCCTTGTTAACCGTCTCCTCGTACTCCGAGGCCGGATTTGAGTCGGCCACGACCCCTGCCCCGGCCTGAACATGGGCCACGCCGTCCTTGAGAAGGACGGTGCGCAGGGCGATGCAGGAGTCGAGTTGGCCGTTGAAGCCGAGATAACCGACAGCACCCGCATAGGAGGCACGGGACGTCGGTTCCATGGTGCTGATGATCTGCATCGCCCGGACTTTGGGTGAACCGCTGACCGTACCTGCCGGAAAGGTTGCCCGGAGCACATCAAGCGGGGAATGATCCCCGGAGAGGCGTCCCGTGACATTGGAGACGATGTGCATGACGTGGCTGTAACGTTCGACGGTCATGAAGTCGGTCAGGGTGACGCTTCCGAATTCGGAGATCCTTCCCACATCGTTGCGCGCGAGATCGACCAGCATCAGGTGCTCGGCGCGTTCCTTGGGATCATCAAGCAGTTCATGCCTCAGCGCCTCGTCAGCCTCCGGAGTGGCCCCACGCTTGCGGGTCCCTGCGATCGGACGTATCTGGACATTACCGTCGGTCACCTTCACATGCACCTCCGGGGAACTTCCGACCAGGGAGATGCCGCCGGGCAACCTCAGGCAGAACATGTAGGGAGAGGGATTGATGAACCTCAGTGCCCGGTAAAGATGCACGGGATCCTGCGCATACGGGAGGGAGAAGCGCTGGGAGAGAACGATCTGGAAGATGTCTCCCGCCTTGATGAATTCCTTCGAGTCGACGACCGCCTTCTCGAAGGCTTCGCGGGTGAAATTGCTCGTGACGGGAAGCCGCTCGGCGACTGCACCAGCCGGGAACGGGTCCATGGCGGAAGGGGAGGCCAGCTTGCCAAGCATCCGGCTGATGCGCCCCATGGCCTCCCGACGCGATTCCGCGACCCCGAGTTCTCCCGGGAAGGCGCAAGCCACCACCTTGATGCGACGGTTTTTGTGGTCGAAGAGCACCACGGTGTCGGCGATGAGGAAAACCATGTCGGGAAGACCCAGATCATCCTTGGGATGGGATCCGACCGTCGGCTCGAAGCGGTGCACGGCATCATAGCCGAGATACCCTACGGCTCCGCCGCTGAATCCCGGCAAATCGGGGTGGATACGGCACCGATACCGCGCCATGAGATTCTCGAGCTCCCGGAGCGGGTCGGCGGCCTTCCAAGAATTCGCGACACCGTTGCGGTCGGTCAGCGAGACCGTCTCTCCCCGGGAGGAGATCATCGCCCGCGAACCGCAGCCGACAAAGGAGTAACGCCCCACCAGATCGCTCTGCTCGGCGGACTCTAGAAGGAACGAGGTCTCTTCCGAAGAGAGCTTCGAGAGCAGGGAGAGCGGCGTCTCGCTGTCCGCTACAAGCTCCACCCAAACGGGCACGACCGGATACTCCGCCGCCTCGCGGGCGAAATCATCCTCCGCGGGAAGGACTCCCCGAAGCTTGAATTCATTCTCTGACTCTCTCTGACTCATCGTGAAAGGGTGCTGTCGGAACGATTCCTCGGCAATGAGGAAATCAGCGTTTGCCTTGTTTGAAGCGTGCAATCTCACGGTCGGTCTCCCGCTGCTCGGCGCGCTTCTTGAGATCCTGACGCTGGTCGGCCGCATGCTTGCCCCTGCCGAGGCCGATCTCGACCTTCACCCGTCCCTTCTTCCAGTACATTCGCAGGACCGGCAGGGCCAGACCCTTGCGCTGCGTCTGTTCAAGCATCCGGGCAATCTCCACCTTGTTCAGGAGGAGAAGCCTGGGGCGCTTGGGGTCGTGGGTCTCATGACTCGCCTTCTCATAGACCTGAATGGTGGCGTCGTGAAGGACCACTCCGCACTTCTCCACTTTCGCGTAGCAGCCGAGCAGATCGACACGGCCCGCCCTGAGCGACTTGACCTCGGTACCGAGGAGGGAAATCCCTGCCTCGAACGTCTCAAGGATCTTGTAATCCCTGAAGGCCTTCCGATTGGTGACGATGTCAGAGGCCATGAGATTCAGCGATCCCGGGCTTCAGGCACGGGGCCCGGACCGGCTGCTTTAAGGATCAGGCTGCCTGCTCGGTCTCGAGGCTGATGGTAGCCTCGGCGGTGAGCTTTCCGGCGGCGACCTCGGCCAGCGCGATGTCCGCAAGACCCATCTGCAGATCCACCTCGATCATCGGACGGCTGCCTGCGGAGAGTTCGCGCAGTCGCTTGCTGACGATATTGATGAGCTGCTGCTTGTTGGGGACGACCTTGGCGGCCTCTTCGATATAGTGGGTTTTCATGGGATCAGGGAGATGCAAAAAAATACGGTCGGGTAATATGCGGTGCCGTGACCGGCTTGACAAGCCTCATGACGTCGCCACCCGACGTCGGCCGTGATTGCCAAAAGAGACTGCTCCTGTTTCTCTCCCTGTGCAGATTTCATCCTGACCATGGGCCTTTTCACTCCACGCTACCTGAAAGACGCCCGCTTTCTTTCCGAAGCGGCCGCGAAAACCCTCCACCACCACCGGGATCTCCTCCGGCAGGATCAGATAGCCACCCTTCAGGAACGGATCGCCTCACTTGATGCCGGCATCGCTGCCCGGGACGAGACCGCGATCAGCCGGTTGACCCGGGATCTCGAAGTCGCCTTCTCCGGCGTGATCCCGGTAAAGCCCCACGCGGCATGGGCCGAGAACATCGAGGCGATCGTCGTCGCCGTGGCGCTTGCCATCGGCTTCCAGGCGTATTTTCTCAAGCCCTTCAAGATCCCCACCGGCTCCATGCAGCCGACCCTCTACGGAATGACAGGGCATCCTTCCAAGGATCCCCTTCCCGGTCCGCTGACCAGGGCGCTGGATTTCACCCGACTGGGTCGCACCCATCTCGACGTCCGGGCATCGTCAAGGGAGCAGGTGCTGGCCGTCAACGAACGCCCCCCATTGCTCAACTTCTTCACCTTCACCGATGTGGTCACGACGGCGGGGCGCCACCGGATCTTCTCTCCAAAGGATGTCCTGATGCGTGATTTCGGCATCCTACCCGGCAGGGTTTACGAGTCGGGTGAACCCATCGTCCACGGATACATCCAGGCGGGCGACCAGGTCTTTGTCGACCGCATGACCTACCAGTTCCGCAGTCCGGCCCTCTCCGACGTCTTCGTCTTCAGGACAACCGGCATCCGTCGCATCGAGATGAACCTTGACCCGGCGCTCGGATCGCAGTTCTACATCAAGCGCCTCGCCGGGCTCTCCGGAGAGACGCTCAGGATCGATCCTCCGCGCCTCTTCATCGACGACTCTCCCGCGCAGGAAGCTCCCTTCAGGCGTGTCATGAGCTGCAAGGATGGCTACAGGGGATATTCCAACGGCAGTGATTCCGGACCGACCTTCCCGTATCTCGGATCACCGAAGGAGAACTTCACGGTCCCCCCCCATGCCTACTTCGCACTCGGCGACAACAGCTACAACTCCAGCGATAGCCGCTACTGGGGCGTCGTACCCGAGCGGAATGTGATCGGCCGTGGATTCTTCGTCTACTGGCCCTTCTCGGATCGCTGGGGATTCATCAGGTGAACGGGAGACTATTAGGGCGTTTTTGATTTGGATGTAGACAAAGGATTTGCGGATGTCATGAGGTGGTGGGCAAGAAGTAAGCGATGCGGCTGTAGTCTCTGCGCTACAGCCCGAGCGGTGCGACACTGCACAACGCCTCATGCCGCAGCAAAGAATGTCTGAAGATGAAGCAAAACCGCTCTAGAGCATTCTAAATAAAGCTATAGCCACAAGAGGCGAAGTAATTGATTGCGTCCTGTGAAGTGATCCTCTCCAAGGCGGAGGCGATGGCAGCAATGAGATCCTCATGAGTTCTTGCCTCGGCACTGCGAAGCAACGACTTCATCTTGCTCCACATTTTTTCAATAGGGTTGAGATCAGGGGAGTATGCAGGGAGGAAGTGAGCACTAGCACCCGAGGCTTCAATCAGGGCGATGGTCTCCTCGTTCTTATGGGGTGCCAGGTTGTCCATGACAACCATGTCTCCCTCTTTAAGAGTGGGACAGAGTACCTCCCTCACATAGGCACGGAAGACCTCCGTGTCGGTTGCC
>JBEAOJ010000130.1:0-4510 GCA_041164985.1 Verrucomicrobiota bacterium
GAACGATCCATCTCGGGGCGATCCCACAGCTCGGGGAATCCTCCCCTCCAGAGGTACTGATCCAGTCCGTTCAGATCCGCAATCCCCAATTCGCTGCAGGAGAGCATGGGTAGGGTGAGGACGGCGCATCTGCCGGCAAGAGACTCGGAGATGCGGCCCAGACTGGAAAACTGCTGGGATCCCGTGAGTAGAAATCTTCCCGGTTTCCTATCCGCATCGATGAGTACCTTGAGCTGTCGGGTCAGCTCGGGGACGTACTGAAACTCATCCAGGATGATCGGCTCCCTATGACGAGCCAGATATCCCGCTGGATCCGCTGCCGCAGCTGCAGCCTCGGACGGGAGGTCAAAGGTGATGTAGTCGGCTTCAGCAAGAACCGATCGTGCCAAGGTCGTTTTCCCTGACTGGCGGGCGCCGGTCACTACCACTGAGGGGAACTGTTCCAGAGCTTTTCGGATCAGCGGCTCTAGGCTTCTATATATCATGGATGCTGATAATCTGCACTTTCGTTATATGATTGTCAATATCCTATTGAGCCAACTTAGTAATACCCAATGTGAATGGTGGATTTAGCTGAGACGAGGGCTATATCGGTGATAGGTGATTGGTAATCGGTGATGGGGGAAGCTGACGAAAATGTTAAATGATGAAGGCGAAAGGCTAAAACGGAGGAGTCGAATGACGAGAGTCGAGCGTCGAGGGCTGGGGGGAAGTTTGAAAGCTGAAAGCTGAAACCTGAAACGAGGTCTGGGGAAGACCGAGTTGGACTGCCGAAGGCAGCCCCAGAGGGGCGAGCCTTGCGATCATCGAGTGCCGGGAGGCACGATGAAGCCTGCAAAGCAGTCCGCAGGACGAGGGCCACGGGAGAGGCCGAGGCAAAGCAAGCGAGTTCAAACCTGAAACCTAAGGCGAAGAGTCGAGGTCGGAAATGGGAGCTAGAAGCTCGAAGCTGGGAGGAAAAAGCTAAAGCTTTAAAACTGCATCGAGGGCAGAGGTGCCATATCCAGGAGTCGGTAACCTAACTTAATCCAATCCCCTTCCGGATCCTGGCCAGTTTCTCGGAGGCTTCGGCGTCGCCTTTCAAGTTCCGGAAGGCGGCGCGGATGAAGACGTAGAGGATGGTCAGGAAGCCGGCGGCAAGGATGGCCATGATGGCGATCTGGGCTTTCTTGGGCTTGATGGGCTTCTCGGGAAGGGTTGGCTCCTGGATGAAGACTTCGGAGCCGAAGCCGGCAAGCTTTTGCTTTAGTTTAAAGAGGTTTTGTTTCTGGAAGTTTAACTTCTCGATGATTGTCACATATGCCCTTGCCACATTGTCTCCCTCTGTACCAGGGGTTACTTTGTCAATGTTTGTGCTTATTTTTTTTGCAACGAGGCTCAAGTCTCTTATGGATTCCTCGGTAATCTTGATCTCCTCTTTGAGTGCATCGAGTTGCTGTCCCCGGGGAAGGCTGAGATCCCGGAATGATTCAATAACTTGGCGGCATAGCAGTTGAGCTTTCTCAGGAGTCGATCCCTGGGCCGCAACGGTGATGTAGGATTCTTGTTTCTTGGCAGTGACTTGGATGCGCTTGAGAAGTGCTTGCAGGGTCTTCTCATGGGATAGTCCTTGTGGGGTGATTTCGGGCTGTTGCTTGAGGATCTGCTCAAGAACATCCACTGATGTGAAATCCACAGGGCCTCCCTGTACTCCCTGTACTCCCTGTACTCCCTGTACTCCCTCGCTCGTCCGCAGGAGGGCCGTGCTCTGGTAGGTCTTGGGAATGACGAAGGTCACCCCGAGGGCGATCAAACCGACAATAAGGGGAATGAGGATGATGGTCCGGATGTTCTCAGCGAGCACTACAAGGATGTCGAGGATGCTGATTTCGTAATCGTCTTGGGATGGTTGGTCAGTCATGGGATGGGTGAAAGCTAGGAGATGGGAGATGGGGGACAAATCTGAAAGCGAAAAGCGGAAAGCTAAAATGTGAAAGTGGAAATTTAGAAATCCGAAACAAGCCAAAGGTGAAATGAGGAAGGAAACTAGGGGAGAAGGCTGTTAGGTCAGAGGGCCGGGAGAAAATGCCATGAAAGTGATGCCGAGAACTACAAGGAGTTCATCAAAGTAGAGCCCTCGACTCGAGGCACTCGACCCTCGACTCAGCGCGGGCATGCTGCCGCACTTGGTCGGTCCTGAATTATAGGAGACACTTCTTCGGAAAAGGGGGGTTAACGCTGCCCTTGCAAGGCATGACAGCAGATGAGAATGCCCGAGGGAGGCGGTGCTTTCAATCTGTTTAAGCGATCACCCAATCATGGCACTCTCTTCCTTTGAGCGAGCGTGGTAGTAGTCAAGAGCCTCTGAGGCGGTGTCGTCACAGACGATCTGACCTTTCCTCATGCAGATGGCACGCGAACAGAGTGATCTGACGAGATCCCCCTCGTGAGAGACGAAGAGGATGGTCCGTCCGTCCCGGATCACTTCTTTCATGCGTTCCATGCAGCGATCCTTAAACTCCTGATCCCCGACCGAGAGAACCTCGTCGACGATGAGGATCTCGGGCTCCAGAAAAGCCGCCACGGAGAAGGCGAGCTTCACGTACATGCCGCTAGAGTAGCGCTTCACCGGGGTATCGATGAACTCCTCCACTCCGGAGAAGGAGACGATCTGGTCAAACTTAGCGGCAATCTCCCTGCGGGTCATGCCAAGGATGGCTCCATTCATGAAGACGTTATCCCTGCCGGTGAGGTCGCCGTGAAATCCTGTACCCACCTCCAGGAGGCTGCCGATGCGGCCATTGATCTTGATGCTCCCGGTGCTAGGAGCGGTGATGCGGGAGATGAGCTTCAGGAGGGTAGATTTCCCAGCTCCATTGGCCCCGATGATGCCGACGGTCTCTCCCTGCTTGATGTCGAAGGAGACGTTCTTAAGGGCGTAGAAGAGGTCTGCGGCCTTGGGCTCCTGCTCGGCCTCGGTCTCCGGGTCGCCGAAGGTGTGGGCTGGATTGAACTTTCCCCTCACCCACCGGCGGACATCACCAAAGAACTGTCCACGGTTGATCTCACCGAGGCGATAGACCTTGGAAACATTCTCGACGGAGATGGAGAGGGAGGACATGGGGAAAAACCTGAAAGATGAAACCTGAAACTTGAAAGGGGAAGCTACTGAGTCGAGAGACGAGAGTCGAAGGTCGAGAGCTTAGGTAAAGTAGGGAAGGCTAAAGGCGAAAGGAGGAAGGCGAAAGGCTAAAAAAACTGCGTCGAGCGTCGAAGGTCGAGCGTCGAGAGCTATTTCGGTGATAGGCGATAGGAAATCGGCGATGGGATGTTCCTAGAGATTAAGCCATTCGCGCGTCCACTCTCCTGGATGGCCAATCACAAGATCAATTGGCACCAGTTTGCCGTTCTCGTCCCGAAGGATGTTCTGTGTATGTGCATCGAGAACAACCAGATCTAACTCAGCATGGTAGTAGGCAGCGACGTTCACGCTTCGATTTGGCAAAAATCCCAAATCTTCAAAATAGTCATCTATTTCTTCTTCTGTTGGCGTAGGATGTGCGGGGTGCGCGGCGATCCATGGCTGGGAGGTGATTATCCGAAGGCTAGTCTCTCCCCCAAGAGCTCCGACCAGTCTGATGCAGTCGCCAAAGAGTTCGTTTTGGTAATGAAGCCGCAGAAAGTATTCAGACGGCAGAGCACTCCGACCTTCTTCGATCAGTGAATGTCCGTAGCTTCCAGCTCGGGTAAGTTTGACCGCGGCATTATTTGGCAGCATCAAAGAAAACCTCGTGCTCTGCACCTGATGTTGCGGGGCGCAATCCTCTCAAAGCATCTTCTTTGAGCAGTAAGCCTACTTCTTCCGCCCAAGCACCAAGGAGGGCGACTTCCCCTTGGAATAGCTCTCTGCGTGACGCGCCACCCTCACGCATTGCTCCAGTGCCTGCTCGGAGGTAATCCGACGCTGCGACAAGCGAATTGTCCTCAGAGCTTGGGCCTGCTGCTGAAGTTTGACGGTCATGGTCATTCTTATCATCATTACTCATGCGCGATGAGGGATGGGTTGGAAGCTAGGAGCTGGGAGCTGGGAGATGGATGAAAAGCGGAAAGCGAAATGATGAAGGCCAAAAGCTAAAAAGGAGGAGTCGAGAGACTAGAGGTCGAGCGTCGAAGGTCGAGAGCTATTTCGGTGATAGGCGATAGGTAATCGGCGATGGGGCGAAGGGCCGAAAACAACTAAGTCGACCGACCAATCATTCAGACTAAACCGGCACGGATTCTCCCGGAATTTTTGCCCATCTCACTTCCTTGAAGATTTTTTTCTTCTGGGCGGGGGTAATGGCACGACCCCCTATCTTGAGAATCCATGCATCAAGTTCCCTGACAGAGGAGGTTTTGCCAGGAACGGAGACTTTCTTAAGGGTTTTACGCGAGGTAGTCATGGAGGAGTTTATTGTAATTTTTACGAAAGTTCTCGATGGCGTGAGCGTAGATCTCTCTGGCTGAAAGTTTGTCCATCCAAACCTTTTTG
>JBEAOJ010000131.1:0-7227 GCA_041164985.1 Verrucomicrobiota bacterium
GATAGAAGGCACCTTCGGAAGTCTCGACCCGGAAACCTCCCGGTTGCCCCCCGTAGGATCCGTCGGGCATGCTGCTGGAGTGGATCGCCGGGGTGAAGGTGACGCGGCCGAAATCGAATTCTGAAGAACCCCCGGAGTTCATCGGGTGCATGATCTCGATCCCCTTTCCTCCGAACCACTGGAGCACCTCGTAGTTGCCGATCAACTTGGCACCGCTCAACCGTGTGATGGCCTCAGCATCGGCGACATGGTCGAAATGCCCGTGCGTGAGAAGGATGTAATCGGGACGCAGCATGGCGTAATCCACCGAGGCAGCCAGAGGGTTCGGCGTGATGAACGGATCGAAGAGCAGGGTCTTTCCAGAGACCTCGACCGAGAGGCAGGAGTGGCCGTAGTAGGTGACTTTCATGATGGCAGGATCGCCCCGGGAGGAGCGTTCGGGAAAGGATGAATGATGAGGGATGAATGATGAAAGCTGAAAGCAGAATCAAAGCGGGAGGGATTCCCCTCTCCGATTCCCCATGACCCATCAGCACTTCCCTAGCAATCCCCAGCTTGCCCTTACTCCCCGACGGCCCCACTCTGGGTGCCGGAGACACCCATCCATGACCATCGATCCGGAAAAGAAAATCGCGGGACTTCTCGTTCCACTCTTCGCCCTCAGGGGAAGGCACGACCTTGGCGTCGGTGACACGGAGGCCCTCTCCAAAGTGATCGAGTGGGCGGCGGGGAACAACTTCCGCGCCGTGCAGATTCTTCCGGTCAATGAAACCGGCGGCGACCACAGCCCCTACAATGTCCTGAGCGCCTTTGCGCTCGATCCCTCCACGATCACCACCCATCCCTCCTGGCTCCCGGAATTGACCCCGGCGGAGTATCGACGGATCACGGAGAAGCGGGATCTGACCTCCCTCCGCTCCGGCCCGCTTGATTACACGGAGGCCAAGTCCCTCAAGCGTGAGTTGCTCGAATCGGCTTGGAACCGCTTCCAGAAAGGTGACGGGCGCGCTGGAAGGGCCAAGCTCTTCGCACGTTTTCTGGAAGACCACTCCGCGTGGCTTCCCGACTACACGCTTTACCGGGTTCTTCTGGAGCGGAACAACAACATGGAGGACCTCTCACGATGGCCTCTCGATCAGCGCAACGCGGCATCCGCTCATGACTGGCTTGCAGGCCTTCCCTCCAAGGAACGCGCGGAGATCGAGGAGCGCCGCCTCTTCTTCGCTTATGTCCAATGGATCGCCTTCTCCCAATGGTCCTCGGTCGCGGATCTCGCCGGGACGCTCGGGGTCGCGCTGATCGGCGATGTCCCGGTCGGCGTCGCTGCAGGAGGGGCCGATGTCTTTGCAGCCCCCGGGGAATTCGATCCGGCCCGCTCATGCGGCGCCCCTCCCGAGAAGGTCTTCAAATCCGACCCGTTCACCGAACAGTGGGGGCAGAACTGGGGATTCCCCCTCTACCGCTGGGAGGTGATGGCCCGGAATAACTTCGCCTGGTGGCGTCGGCGGCTACGCCTTCTGCGATCAGTCTTCCACCTGGTCCGCGTCGATCACGCGCTCGGATTCTTCCGTATCTACAGCTTCCCCTGGCCGCCGCATCGCAATGCCGAATTCACCGGACTCTCCAACGAGGAAGCCATGGCGAAGACGGGCGGGGCGCTCCCGGGATTCGTCGACCGCGACGACTCCACCCCGGACAACCGCCGCCACAATGAGCTCCACGGTGAGGTTCTCCTCGGCATCCTCGATGCCGAACTCGGCCCCCACCGCCTCATCGCCGAGGATCTGGGCGAGGTGGCCCCCTATGTCCGCCCGGTCATGGCCCGCATGGGACTTCCCGGTTTCAAGATCCCGATGTGGGAGCGGCTTCCCGACGGAAGCATGCAACCCGGCGAGACCTATGAGCGCATCTCGGTGGTCACCTACGCCACCCACGACCACGCCCCGATCCACACACAATGGGAGGAATGGCAGGCCGGGGTCCGGCGGGGCGGCGGTGAGGGAGAGGGATGCAGGAGGATCCTCGGCGAGCTTCTGCGCTTTGCAGGTCACCCCGAGATCGACCCGATGACGCCATTCGAGGGGAAGGTCCATGAGGCGCTTCTGGAGGGACTTCTCAAGAGCAACTCCTGGATCGCCATCCCAATGATCACCGACCTCTTCGGGACGGACCAGCGCTTCAATGTTCCCGGCGCCATCGGCTCCGCCAACTGGACCGCCCGCATCGAGAAGCCCGTCTCCGAGTGGAATGCACACCATGCAGCCCTGCTGACGGGTTGGCGTGCGGCTGTTGCCCGCTGCGGCAGGGCATAAAAATCAGTTCTTTTTCTCTTTTGTAAGCTTGCAACGGAGGGTTTTCTTCTGTAGGACATTTCTCTTGATCTGGCCCCCGACAGAGTTGCTAATCAATTCACCTCTCACCCATTTCATCCTTCTTTATGGCCAATCTCACCAAACGCGATCTCGTCGTCGCCATCAGCAACGAAACAGGGCTCATCCAGAGTGATGTTTTCAATGTCATCCAGCGCACCCTCGACCACATCACCGAGGCCCTTGCCAAGGGTGAAAGTGTGGAACTTCGCAACTTCGGGGTGTTTGATGTGCGCCTCACCCGCTCACGTATAGGACGCAATCCCAACCAACCCGATATCGACGTGCCGATCCCCTCTCGCGCCACGGTCAAGTTCAAGGCCGGCAAGGTCATGCGCCAGCGGGTTCTCCTCCGCACCGAGGATCTGAAGAGCTCCCTCGGAGGCAACGGGAAGAATCCCTAAGTTTCCGAATTTCTTCCCCTCCCCCCGACCAACCCCTAGCCGGTGCCCGATTCGCCCAAGATACGCCTCCGCGGCGTCACGCAGAACAATCTCAAGGGCATCGACCTCGACCTTCCCACAGGGTCGCTCATTGTTGTCACGGGCCCCAGCGGCTCGGGCAAGTCGAGCCTCGCCTTCGACACCATCTACGCGGAGGGTCAGCGCCGCTATGTCGAGACCTTCAGTCCCTACACGCGCCAGTTCCTTGACCGCATGGACAAGCCGCAGGCGGCCTCCATCGAGGGGATTCCCCCGGCGATCGCCATCGAGCAGAGCAACAGCGTCAAGACCACCCGCTCCACGGTCGGCACGATCACCGAGATCAACGACTACCTGAAGCTCCTGATGGCCCGCTCCGCCGCGGCTTCCTGCCCCGGATGCAACCGCCCCGTCTCCCCCGAGTCGGCCGAATCGATCACCGCATCGCTTCTGGCCTCCCTCCCCGGCCGACGCCTTCTGATCACCTTCCCCGTGGCCACCTGCAGGGAACCCGAGGAGGGTGAACCCGCTCCGAAGCCCCCCTCTCCCCGCGATTTCCTCACATTCCTGCAGGAACAGGGATACCTGCGGATCTGGATCGGTGGAACGATCCACCGCACCGACGAGCCGACATCCCTGAAGGAACTCCCCGCCGTCGTTCAGGTCATCCAGGACCGCCTGCTGATCGGCGGTGAGGAACGCGGCCGGCTGACCGAGGCGATCGAGACCTCCCTGAGACTCGGGAAGGAACGTGTCACCCTCATCGATCCGGAGAGCGGCGAGAGCTTCCCCCACTCCGCCGGGTGGCACTGCCCCCACTGCGACATCGACATCCGCCCCCCCTCGCCCGGCCTCTTCAGTTTCAACAATCCGCTGGGGGCCTGCCCCGACTGCCGCGGCTTCGGACGCGTGATCGGCATCGATTACGACCGGGTCATGCCGGACCGATCCCTGAGCATCGCCGGGGGCGTGGTGAAACCTTTCCAGAGCGGCCAGTCGCGGGAATGCCAACGTGACCTCCTGCGTGCCTGCGCGGCGCATGACATCGACGTCCATCTTCCCTTCGAGGAGCTTCCCGAGAGTGACCGGAAGTTCGTGATCGAGGGGGAGTCGGGTGCCGACCTGACATCCGAGGAACTCTGGGAGAACAACCGCTGGTACGGCATCGACGGGTTTTTCAAGTGGATGGAGAAGCGGACCTACAAGATGCACATCCGCGTCTTCCTGAGCCGCTACCGCGCCTACAAGCCGTGCCAGAGCTGCAACGGCGGCCGCTTCCAGCCCGAGACGCTCAACTACCGTCTCCCCGTTCCGGGGAACCCGATGACCCTTCCGGAGATCGCCGCCACGCCGGTCTCCCGCCTCTCCCCCCTCCTGCGCGGGATGCCCCTTCCGGAGGGTGATGCCGGGGCCCTGATGCTCCGCGGGCAGATCACCTCGCGCCTCGGCTACCTCGAGGCGGTCGGTCTCGGCTATCTCACGCTCGACCGTGCAACCAAGACGCTCTCGGGCGGCGAGATCGAGCGCGTGAACCTCACCACCTGTCTGGGTGCCTCGCTGGTGAACACCCTCTTCGTCATGGACGAGCCGAGCGTCGGCCTGCATCCGCGCGATGTCGGCAAGCTCCTCGAGATCATGCGTGCCCTGCGGGACAAGGGTAACACGCTGCTGGTCGTCGAGCACGAGGAGGCGGTGATCCGCTCCGCCGATCACATCGTCGACCTGGGCCCGGGTCGCGGGCTCGAGGGGGGAGACCTGATGTTCTCCGGCCCCCTCACGGAACTCCCCTCCTCCAAGGAGTCACTCACCGCGGCCTACCTTCGCGGAGACAAATCGATCGGACTCCCGAAGAAGCGGCGGAAGCCCAAGAAGTGGATCGAGATCAAGGGCATCCGCCACCACAATCTCGACCGGCTCGACGTGAAGTTTCCCCTGGGCCTTTTCTGCTGCGTCACCGGCGTCTCCGGATCGGGCAAGAGTTCGCTCGTGCGCGACGTCCTCTACAGGAACCTCACCTCGGCGGCCGCAGAGGAGGGGGAGGCCGCGGGGCGATGCCGCTCGATCAAGGGAGGGGAGGAACTCTCCGACGTCGTGATGGTCGACCAGTCGCCGCTCTCGAAGACCCCCCGCTCCACGCCCGCAGTCTACCTGGGCGTCTTCGACGGGATCAGGGAACTCTTCGGCATGGAGGACGAGGCGATCGCCGCCGGCATGAGCCCCTCCGCCTTCTCCTTCAACTCCGGCCAGGGACGCTGCGACCGCTGCGCCGGGCTCGGCTTCGAAAAGGTGGAGATGCAGTTCCTGAGCGACCTCTTCCTGCGCTGCCCGGAGTGCGAGGGGAAGCGCTACCAGGAACGGGTGCTCGCCATCCGCCACCGCGGCAAGTCGATCCACGACATCCTCGAGATGTCCGCGAGGGAGGCGATCGCGTTTTTCAGGAATGGTCCGAAGGCCGATTCCATCTGCGGACCGCTGCAGCTCCTTGCCGACGTGGGGCTCGATTACCTCAAGCTCGGCCAACCTCTCAATGTCCTGAGCGGAGGGGAGTCCCAGCGGCTGAAACTCGCCGCGCGACTCGCCGGACATGAACCGGGCGGGGCGCTTCTCATTTTCGACGAACCGACCACCGGGCTCCATATCGACGATGTGGCCATCCTGCTGAACGCGTTTGACCGTCTGGTCGCCGAGGGGAACAGCATCATCGTCATCGAGCACAACCTCGATGTCATCAAGACCGCCGACTGGGTCATCGACATCGGACCGGAAGCCGGTGATGACGGGGGCAGGCTGGTGGTGTCGGGCACTCCCGAGGAGGTGGCGGCCACGGAAAGCTCCCACACCGGGCGATACCTCAAGGAGGTCCTGGCCGGCCGCCCTCCCCTCCGTCTCGAAAAAGCAATCCGGACCGAATCCCCTGAACGCGCGAAGGCGATCGGGGTACGGGGTGCCAGGGAGCATAACCTGAAGAACATCACAATCGACATTCCGCGCGACGAGATGGTCGTGGTGACGGGACTCAGCGGCAGCGGCAAGTCGACCCTTGCGTTCGACATTCTCTTCGCCGAGGGCCAGCGGCGCTTCCTCGACAGCATGTCCCCCTATGCGCGGCAGTTCGTCGAGCAGTTGGAAAAGCCCGATGTGGATGCGATCGAGGGACTCCCCCCGAGCGTCGCCATCGAGCAGCGGATCACGCGCGGCGGCGGCAAGTCGACCGTGGCCACCGTCACCGAGATCCATCAATTCCTCAGACTCCTCTTTGCCAAACTCGGCACCCAGCACTGCCCCGACTGCAATGTCCCGGTCCAGAAGAGCTCCATCACCGCCGTGGCTTCGGAACTCGAGACGATGGCCAAGGAGTCGCCGGTCCAGCTCTTCGCCAACCTGATCAGGGGGCGGAAGGGCTACCACACCGAAGTCGCGCGCTGGGCCGGAGAGCATGGATTCACCACGCTCCTGGTCGACGGCGAGTTGGTCAAAGTGGAGGATTTTCAGGCCCTGGAGCGCTTCAAGGAACACACGATCGATGTCCTGATCGGCACGATCGAGAAGGGTTCCTCGAATGGCATCCTCGATCTGGCCAAGCAGGCGCTGGAGATCGGCAAGGGAACCGCCAAGGCCCGTCCCGTGACGACACCCCTCCCCAAGACGAATGCGCTGAAGTCCAAAGAGGCCAAGACTCTCAAGGCCAAGGGTAAGGGCAAGGGAGGCAAAAAGACGGTAACCGCCGCGACCGACGAGTTCCGCATCCTCAGCTCCGAGATGAATTGCCCGGATTGCGGACGCTCCTTCGAGGAACTCGATCCGCGGCTCTTCTCGTTCAACTCCCCCCATGGCTGGTGCGAGCATTGCCGCGGGTTCGGGGAGGTCTGGAGCGAGATCCCGAAAGCCGCGGATTTCGACTCCCAGCTCGAGGCCGATCTTGCCGCCGAGAAGTCGTTCGAGAACCGGGAGGAAGGCGAGACCCGTCCATGCCCCGTCTGTCAGGGAGACCGGCTCAACCCCGTCGCCTGCGCCGTCAGGATCGCCGGCGAGAGCATCGCCGGATTCTCGGCCCGCTCCGCCAGCGATGCGCTTGCCATGAGCCGCGAATGGAGGTTCGAGGGGCGCGAGGAGACCGTCGCCCGCGATATCCTCCCCGAGATCCGTCAGCGCCTCGAGTTCCTGGGACGTGTCGGACTCGATTACCTCCAGCTTCACAGATCCGCCAAGACCCTGAGCGGAGGCGAATCCCAGCGCATCCGACTGGCGGCCCAGCTTGGATCCAACCTCCGCGGCGTGCTCTACGTGCTGGATGAACCGACGATCGGACTCCATCCGCGCGACAACACCCGCCTTCTCGATGCCTTGGAAGAGCTCTCCTCCATGGGAAACTCACTCCTCGTCGTCGAGCATGACGAGGAGACCATGCGGAGGGCTTCCCGGATCATCGATCTCGG
>JBEAOJ010000132.1:0-4118 GCA_041164985.1 Verrucomicrobiota bacterium
CGATCAGCGAAAAGGCATTCCCACTCGACCGCCGGAGCCGCACTTTGGTCCGTTGGTCAAAACTGCCGGTCGGGAAAGGGAACATGACCATCCTGCTTTAATAAACCACACAAGGGATCCCATGACAACCGGACAACAGGCGGGAATTGGCATCAGCCTTCCGCCAACTGATCCAGCACCCGGCTTCTGCTCTCGGGAAGTCGATGCAGCAGGGAGCCCAGCGAGCGGTGGGGAGGCAGGGAGGGATCATGAACTCCCAGGGCCTTCACCAACTCCCCCTCGAAATGCACAACCCCCCGCCTGTCAGCCTTGCCTTGCCGAAGATAGCCCCACGCACGCTTGAGCAGGGAATGGATTTCCGGAACGGGATGCATCGGCTCGGTGACCAGATCGCAGAGTTCCGCGAAATAGGAAGCGGTCAGGATCGTGGGATAGGTCGCGGGGAGAGCCGCATCCGGCGCCATGACCACCTCGCTGAGGGTGTGAAGATCGCCCGACTTGGGCGCCTTGAAGGCGATCTCCGCCTCGGCGAAGAGCTCGAGTCTCCCGGCAAAGGGACTGCCGGGCTTCGTGGCTCCCCGGACCGCGGTCTTCACCTTGCCGTGGCGCTCGGTCAGCCAGACCACGATCAGACTGTTCTCCGAAAATCGATACCTCCTTAGCAGGATGGCATGGGACTGCTCCATCACACCCCTTCCCCACCCTGCTCCCCGGGTGCCAACAGAAGGCACTCCTGGATGAAGGCGTAGAAATTGACCTGCATCAGAGCCAACCCCCTCTCCGAGGAGAAGTCGGGTGCGTCATTGCGTGAGAGCTCCTTCTCTGTGAACCCGTGTTCCTCTGCAAGCGCGAGACGAAGTGCGTTCAGCGTCGTCAGCCATGCCTCCGAATGCGCCCGGGGGATCTCCAGCGACCAGGTTACTGAGTTGCCCTTGGAAGGCGGCTCCTGCTTCAACGCCTCCAGATCGGAAGCCACCACCGACCTCTCCTTCCCGAAATGACGTCTCAGCTCGGGCTGAACATGATCCTCCCAATCGTGGCGCAGCTCCTCATCATCGCCCGGAGGCGGCATCAGACGGGAACTTCCCGAGGGACAGCGCTCCCAGGGATCGAGCGCGGCGGCACGCATCAGCTCCGCAAGCAGTGGATGAATCCCCGTGAAGCGCGGGGTGCCGTCGTTTCCGGGATCGAAAATCATGATGTCTTTTCCAACGTTGCCAGCAGGAGGAAGCCGTGGAGTTGCTGGACATAGAGCTCCGCCTTCTCCCTCTCCCCGCTCCAGACGATCGAGCGGCCCTTGTGATGGACTTCCATCATGTGCTGCTCGGCCCGCTCCCGACTCCAGCCAAAGACCTTGCGGAAGACCATCGTCACATAGCTCATGAGATTCACCGGGTCATTGTGAACCACCACATTCCATGACCTTGCCACCCCTTCAAGGAGTTCCGTCTCGGGGGATTCGAGAAGATCAGGCGTCGCCATCATCATACCACCGCGATCGTGGCGGGAGCATTCTCCTCCCGACCAAGGATTCCATTGATCAGGAAGCGTGAAATATCACGGCCATCGAGCCCCGCACCCGTTCCCTCCTGCAGGAGATAGGCACCCTCCATCACGCGCGGCGGCAGACTGAAGAGAGCGGCACGGAGGGCATGGATCACGGCAAGGTGTCCCGGAGCGTCACCCGAGAGGACGGCCTCGCGGTAACGCTCCACGACCCGATCACCCCGTGGAGGGAGCAGGCCTCCGATGAGACGCTTTCCCTCCGTCCTGCTCTGGAGGGAGAGCCCCTTTGGAAGGCGCGACTCCAGACGACAGTCGATCACGGCGATCTCGAGATTCCCTCCCAGGGAATACTCCCGGCGCACGTCAGCCAGAGCGGGCCTGATCACCGGGGAAAAGAGGGCGGCATTCCAGTTCACCACCGAGGAAGCCACCGGGCCACGGACTTCGAGCGTCACCTCGCCCATGGCGTCCAAAAAGGGATTGCAGAGTTCCGCAGCACGCACGATCACCCCGAGATCACTCCCGGAATCGACTTGTTCCTGCTGGATGGCGGCTTCTCCCATGAGGGGAACGCTATCACGATGCTCGCAGGGCTTCTTCTAAAATCTCATCCTGCAGGGCATGCATGATCACTTTTTCCTTCTCGGTAAGATCATCGTATCCGAGCAGGTGAAGCAGACCATGGATCGCGCAGAGGGCCACCTCATGGTCGGCGGGATGGCGGAACTTCCGCGCATTCGCGGCGGCGATCGGCACCCCGATCAGGATCTCGCCATGCTCGAAGGTGATCACATCCGTCGGCGTCGGATCATCGAGGAACTCCCCGTGCACCTTCGCGATCGCCGCCTCCCCGAGCAGGGTGATCTCCACCTCGGCGGGAAGCACCGCTCCCTTCCTCCTCGGCTTCCCAACGCACAGCGGCAAGGCCACCGCCACAATCCGCCGGATCTTCGGAAGATCCAGACGCACCGTGCGCTGACGATTGGACCAGATGAGGACAGGGAGCATGTTTCTAGGGGTTTAGGCTGCAGGCTGTCAGGCTGCTAAGGAAGACTGAAAATCTCCCGCCCGTAACGGTTGCATAACAACCCCTGGGCAATTCGCAAAAAATGATAAACTGAGCCATCCGCTGGAAACTCAGGAGGCCATACCCACATTGCGATCCCGGCCTTTTCTCTTTTCTCATTCCCGGCGTTCCGTACGCTTCCATGATGCAGCTTGTCAAAAGACCGCTCTTCCTTGCCTCAATAGCCGCACTGTCTCTGTGCATCGCTTTCCCTACCGGGACTCAGGCCGCCCCCTACATCAATCCGAAGAGCTTCGACATCCCCGCGATTATTCCCCCACCGCCGGTTCCGGGATCCGATCAGTTCAGGATCGACACGGGCTTCCTCAAGAACGCCCGCGCCACGGCAACGCAGGAGCAGATCGATCGGGGCAACAAGGCCTCCCACGACAGCGTCTTTGACTATTCCGAAACCCTCGGGGATTGGTTCAACGCGAAGGATCTCCCCAAGACGGCGGCCCTTTTCGGGGAGGTGACCTCCGAAACCAAGGAGGCCATCGAACTGGCGAAACACTATTTCACCAGGACAAGGCCGCTTAGTTGGAAAGAATCGGGCGACCTTGAGAAAAGCGACGGCTATGCTTACCCGAGCGGCCACACGACACGCGCCTTTGTCTGGGCCAACCTTCTTGCAAGCGCCTTTCCTCAGGAAACAAAGGCCCTTCACAAGCAGGCGCGGCAAAAGGCCTGGTACAGGGTCATTCTGGGACGCCATTTCCCCGCGGATGTCAGGGCAGGGAAGCTCTACGGACAGTACCTGGCGAAACAGTACCTGAAAAATCCCGGGTTCCTCGCCAAGTGGTCGGAGGTCTGCGAGGAGATGCACGCGGCGCGCAAGGCGGCTCATGCCGGTCATCAGGTTAAGGAAAGCGGCCTCACACCCGATGGAAAACCGGCGATTCCTGGGGTGTGATGCCAACCCCACTTCCTGTATCGACAGGAGATTGGTTTTTTGCCAAATCTGAATCCCTATGAAACACCTCCTTGCATTCCTACTTCTTGCCATCGCCACCACCGGTCTCTCTGCCTGCCGCACCATGAAGGGTCTGGGCCAGGACATCAGCGCCGGCGGACAGGATCTGACCAGGGCGGCTGAAAAGCACACGAACTGATCCGGGATCCTATCCAATAAAAAAGGCCGCATCGGGCAACCGATGCGGCCTTTTGTTAGGATACTGATTGGTCGGTCCTTGAGAAAACGCTGATTTAACGAAAATTATGCAATAGAACGATATCAAATGGTTTGGATGCTTCACCCTGTTGTTGGGGCCTTAGGGAAACGCTAATTAAATCCCGTGATGGCCGCTGAAGGGGCAGTTGCTGATTTTTGAAGGCGCGAGCGCTGGGCGATACCCGCAGCGGTCTCGCCCAAGCTAGCAACGTCGCAAAAATCGACAAATGCCTTCAGCCCATTGGGTTGCGGAGATAACAGGCCGGGGGCTGCATTGGCTTCGCGGTTACAGCCCGCTTCGGGGATGCTCCCGCGAAGCCGCCTTGCCCGCGGCCCATTCTTTCCACAACGGCCTCTATGCGATTTAATCAGCGG
>JBEAOJ010000133.1:0-4454 GCA_041164985.1 Verrucomicrobiota bacterium
TCGGCGATGTGGATGACCACGTAGAGGTCTCCGTTCCCGCCGCCGCGGGTTCCTGCCTCGCCGGCACCTGAGGAGCGGAGCCGCGAACCTTCGTCGATGCCCGCCGGAATGTTGAGCTTGATCCGGCTCGTTTGTTCGGCACGACCTTCGCCCCGGCATTTTTTGCACGGCTTGTCGATGGTCTTCCCCGCTCCATGACACTGGGGGCAGGGCTGGGCGACCTGGAAGAAGCCGCGCGAGGCGACCACCTGGCCGCGTCCGCGGCAAAGGGAGCAGGTCGAGACCTTGGCCCCCTTGGCGGCGCCGGAGCCTTCGCAATCGTCACAGGAGTGGAGCTTGCGGAGTTCGATCTCTTTCTCACACCCCTTGAAAGCTTCCTCAAGGGTGATGCGCAGGTCGTAGCGCAGGTCGGAACCGCGTCCATCCTGTGCCCCTCCGCCTCCGCCGAAGAAATGGTCGAAGATCCCTCCGCCGCCACCCGAGGCGCCGAACATCTCGCGGAACAGGTCGAAGGGATCGTGCATCCCGCCGCCCGCCGCTCCTCCCTGGAAGGCTGCGTGGCCGTATCGGTCGTAGGCGGCGCGCTTTTCCTGGTCGCTGAGGACATCATAAGCCTCGGCAAGTTCGCGGAAGCGCTCCTCGGCGGTCGGGTCGCCGGGATTCTTGTCAGGGTGATGCTTGACGGCCAGCTTGCGGTAGGAGCGCTTGATCTCTTCGAACTCGACGGTCCGGGTGACCTGCAGCACCTCGTAGTAACACCTCTTTGACATGACGATGGGGCCCGGCGACGGGTTCAGGCCAGCTTGTTGACGATGACGCTGGAGGGGCGTATCAGCCTGTCAGCGAGCCGGTAGCCGCGGCGCATCTGGCGGAGGACGATCCCGTCAGCCTGAGAGGCGTCCGTTTCATGACCGAGTGCCTCGTGGAATTTCGGGTCGAAGGGCTGACCGACGGCATCGATCGGCTGAAGGCCGCTGGAGACAAGGAAATCGCCGAGCTGCCGGTGCACCATCGAGAATCCGTCGACGATCCCCTTTGTCCCCGGGGCGGCTGTATCCCCGCGGGCGGCATCAAGGCCGAGCTCGAAGTTGTCGAGGATCGGAAGCAGCTTCTCGAGGATGCCGGCGTTGGCGAAGCGGATGGCCTCCTCCTTCTCGCGGATCATCCGTTTGCGGAAATTCTCAAGATCGGCCGCGGCCCGGAGAGCCTGGTCGCGGTAACGGTCGGCCTCGGCCTTCAGCGCCGCGGTCTCGTCGACCGGTTCGGGAGCCGGTTCGGGGGCCGGTGGGGCGGTCTCCTGGTTCTGTGCTTCTTGTGCGGCTGCCGCCCCGTTTGCGGCGGTCTGATCGGCGGAGTTCTGTTCGGGCTCCTGCCCGTGATGGGAATGCGATTTTTTCATCGAAGGTTGGGTTGATTATGAAGCGGAGGTCTTGCGGAGGGCAATCAAAGTGATGTCGTCATGCTGGGGTTGGTTTCCCGCGAAGGAGCGGACGGAACGTGCCAGGCGGTGGAGGGTTTCATTGGCCCCTTCGCCGGGATGATCGCGGAGCTGGGTCTCAAGCCTCTGCACGCCGAACTCATCCCCTCCCGCATCCAGTGCTTCGGTGATGCCGTCGGTGTAGAGAAGGAGGAGGTCTCCCGGTCCGAAGCGGAATGGGAAATCGGCACAGAACCTGTCGAAGACCCCGCCGCTGTCGATTCCGACGGCCATTCCCTTGGGGTTGAGGCATTCGACCCCGCCGGTGGCGGCACGGAAGATCAGCGGGGCATCGTGACCGGCCCGCGCAAGGAGCGCCTCGCCGGTGTGCCTGTTCAGCACGACATAGGCCATGCTGATGAACATGTCCTCCTTCATGTCGGGATAGAGCTGCCTGTTGACGTTTCTCAGCACGCTCGCCGGCGAGCGTTCGCCGCGCGAGTGACTCCGGAGGGCGCTCCTGCACATCGCCATGATGAGGGAGGCGGGGACGCCCTTGCCCGAGACATCGGCGATGGCGATGCCGATGTGGTCGTCGTCGATGGGCAGGAAGTCGAAGTAGTCGCCGCTGAGCGTTCGCGCCGGGAGGTTCAGGCCTCCGAGCTCGTATCCCGGGAGCTCCGGAGCATCGGAAGGGAGGAGGATCTTCTGGATCTCCCTGGCAATCTGGAGATCGCGGTCGAGCGCGTGTTTCTCGCCGGCCGCCAGATGGATGGCCTGGTTGAAGAGGGCAAAGGCCGACTGCTCCAGGATCGCCTGGAAGAGTTCCAGCTTCGTGTCGCTGAAGGGATCCTGGCCGGGTCCCCTGCAGAGGGCCAGCACGCCGAGGAGTTTCTGCCGGTAATGAAGGGGTCCGATCACGAGGGAGCCGAGTCCCTGCGTGACAAGTTCCGCGGCAAGATCGCTTTTTCTTCTCAGGAAGCGCGGGTTGCTCCAGTTGCCGGCCTCACCGACCAGGCCCTTGCCGAGGGGAACCGCATGGAGCCGGAGATAGCTCTCGACGGAACCCGTCGAGGAGTCCTGCCCTGCCGCGAGGTTGGGAGGCAGGATCACCAGCGGGGGGCACCCCTTCGTGAGGAAGGCCGGAAGCAGATTCTCCCCGGTGCGGTCGGTCAGGTAGAGCGCCCCGCCACCCGCCTTCAGGATGTGTTCTGCACCCTCGACGATGAGGCGGTGAAGTTCCCCGGCCGGCACACCCTCGGAGAAGGCTGCTCCGAGGCCGTGGAGAAAATCAAAGACGCGCTTCTCCTCCTGGGTGATCTCGGCGGAGCTTCTCTTGAGCTGACCCACCCTGCGCCGCGATCCGAAGACCACGATCCCGAGCGTGATCACGGCCACCAACATGATGGCGATGATGATGGACTCGATCAGGGCAAGCTTCATGGCCCTTCATCATGCACCCTCCATGGCAGGAAATCCAGCCTGCGCCCCTGCGGGATGGTCGGGGGAGACTGCGTAGTAGCCCCCTATGTCTCGATGTTTACTGCAAAGCGGCATTTCTCGCAACGAACGCAACGGACGCAAAGGGGGGTGAAAACACGACTACGTAACAAAGGGAATCGGGCAGGGAGGACCCCTTCTTTGCGTCCGTTGCGCCCTTGGCGTGAGAACGGCTTTCCCTACTCGGGCATCTGCCCACGGAGCGTTTGTGATCAACAGTAGCTCAGGAGTCCGAGGGCTCGCCTGCCTTGAGGTAGGCGAGGACATCCCGGAAGCGTTCCGCGTTGGCGGGGTTGGCCGCGATCAGCGCCTCGTGGGCGGAGAGGACGACGTCGCGCTCCGGTCCGGCCTCCATGGGAAGCTGGAGAAGCTTGGCACCCTGCTCGGCGGGGCTCACGGGGACTTCCCCTGCGGGCTCCACGCCGAAGAGCATGTCGAGCCCCAGATTCTCGAACAGCTCGACATTGCGCGGGCTGACGTTGAGCGTCCGGAGCGATCCCTGGCCGAGCTCCCGGAGATTCTGGGAGATGCCGGTGAGGGTGCCCATGAAGGTGGAATCCATGTGGTCGCAGGCCGCGAGGTCGACCACGAACTCGCGATATCCCCTGAGGATCATCGCCTGAACGAATTTCTTGAGCGGGGCGCTTCCCTGGAAGTTGCCCCGCCCCTCGACATGGATCCAGACCTCGCGGTCGAAGCAGGCGACACTGACGGTGACGGTGGGTTGAGTGCTCACGGTGGAAAAAAAGGGGTGTCAGAAGAGTGCAGGATAACTACCGCAAGGCTTGGCGGTGATCACGGTGAAGTTGAGGGAATCAAGGAAGGATAGCAGGGCCGGATCGTCGGCGTGACCCGCCGTCTCGACAAAGAGTAGAAGTCCCGAGGAACCAGGATGGGAGTGAAGGAAGAGAGGATGGAGGCCCGCCTCTCGGAGCAGGGCTAAAGCCGTATCAGGCGTTGCATCCTGTCCGAGGTGGAGGAGCAGGGCTGTCTGGTCGCGGCCGGACGGGGTGTTCGGCGAAGTGCCAAGGACGAGGTATCGGGAGTTTCCGTTCCCGCCCTCTTCGCCGCCGGTAAGGATCTGCGCGGTGATGAAGAGATCCCCGTTCCACAAGGCCTCCAGCACGGCGTTGTCCGGCCCGTCATGACCCAGAGGAATGACGGCGCAGTCGGCCTTGCCCGACTTCACGGCATCCATGAGTTCCCCGCTTCCGGGATGGAAGGCGTAGCGGACGGAAGAGCCGAACTGCTGCTTGGCCGCGAAATGGGTCCTGCCGCCGACCGAACCCTCGCAGGCGATGAGCATCTCCTTCTCGAGCGCGAGGGAGGCCGACATGATCTCGATGTAGATTGCCCGGATCGCGGCGGCGTCAAGCGGGCCGGTGCTCTGCTCGGCAAGCCGCATCATCAGCTGTTCGGCGCGCTCGGGCGCGTAGACGGGGCGTCCGTTGCGCTCCTTGATGCGGCCGATTTCCTGCGCCAGACGCGCCCGGTCGTTGAGGAGGGCGAGCAGTTTCCCGTCGATCGTGTCGATCGC
>JBEAOJ010000134.1:0-4422 GCA_041164985.1 Verrucomicrobiota bacterium
ATCTTCCGGCTTACAGTCCTGATCTCAATCCCATCGAAATGGCCTTCTCCAAACTCAAGGCAATCCTCAGACAACAGGCAGAGCGCTCCTTCGAGGGCCTGCTTCAGGCCACCTCTTTTGCTCTCGATCGCTTCTCTCCATACAAATGCATGAACTTCTTCAAGCACGCTAACTATGCGTCATATTAAATAGAAAATGCTCTAGCAGGCCGATGGGATCTCTGGAGCGAATGGCTTGGGCCAGCCTTTCGGAAGACGAAGCGGCCGCCCCTCCGGCATTTTTACGAAGGCCAACGCCTGCTGGCAGGTGATCAGAAGCGCCCCGTCACGCGGACGCTTGATCTCGAAGTGACACCAGAACCTTGCCGGGGTCGCCTCGCCGAGCCGGCCATGGACCTCGAGCTCGTCACCAAGGATCGCCGGACGCTTGTAGTCGATCTCGGTTCGCACCACGACTGGGAAGATGGAGGTGTGGGCCATCTTCTGCCAGTCCATCCCGAGTTGCACGGCGAGCAGGGTTCGGGCCGTCTCAATGAAGCGGAGGTAGGCGATGTTGTGGACAACGCCACCGGCATCGGTGTCGAAGAACATCACCTGAACGGGAGTGATGATGGTGGAGGGGGAGGACATAGGCTGAAGCGGTTTAGGCTGAAGGCTATTAGATGGAGGCACTTGTAGGAGGCAAACTCAGAAAATCAGGAATGCGGTTAGCTTGCTTCAGACTTTGGCTAACAGACTAAAAGTCTTCAGTCTAAATGCCTCCTTTAAGATGGCCTTGGGCAAGAAAGAGCTCTCGGTCGCCGAGTGCGGCCAGCGCGGGATCGTGGGTGACGGCGACGAAGGTGCGGCCATCCTGGCGCGCCAGCCCCAGAAGCAGATCGATGATCCCGGCGCCGGTGGCGGCGTCTAGGTTGCCGGTCGGCTCGTCGGCGAACAGGATGCCCGGATCATTGATGAGGGAGCGGGCGATCGCCACACGCTGCTGTTCTCCGCCGCTGAGCTGGGAGGGAAGGTGATCGAGGCGTCCGGAGAGCCCCACGCGGTCGAGAAGGCGCCTTGCCTCCTGGGCGCGCCTCTCGCCTCCGAGCATGGCAGGGAGCATCACGTTCTCCAACGCGGTCAGTTCGGGAAGCAGGAAGTAGGATTGGAAGACGAAGCCCATGCGGCGGTTGCGGAGGGTTGCAAGCCGGTCGCGACCCAAGTCGAAGAGTTGCTCCCCCTCGAAGGAGACCGAGCCTGCGCGCGGATGTTCCAATCCGGCCAGGATGTAGAGCAGGGTCGATTTGCCTGCTCCCGAAGCGCCGCGGAGAAAAACGACTTCACCCTTGGCCACATCGAGATCGACTCCGCGAAGCACCTCGAGACGCTCCGCGCCGAGCTCGTACGTCTGCCGGAGACCGCGCGCTGAAAGATGGGTGGAAGGCATGGGAAAAGGATGAAGGATAAAGGAGGAAACCTGAAACCTGAAACCTGAATCGGCGTCGCGCGTAATTTAATCGCCAAAGACGATGGCGCGGGATCCGTGGACGACGATGCGATCCTCAACATGCAGCCTGACGCCGCGGGCCAGGGCCAGCCGCTCGCAATCCCTTCCCAAGCGGCGCATGTCCGAGGGGGCATGGTAGTGCTCCACCGGGATCATTTCCTGATGGATGATCGGTCCCGCATCAAGCTCCTCGGTGGCGTAGTGGCATGTGGCGCCGATGAGCTTCACTCCGCGGTCGTAGGCCTTGCGGTACGGATCCGCACCGGCAAAGGCGGGCAGGAGCGAATGGTGGATGTTGATGACCCGGTTGCGGTGCTCGCGGCAGAACCACTCGGGGAGGATCTGCATGTAGCGGCAGAGGACGGAAAGCTCGCCCGAGACATCGCGGATCGCGGCACTCACCTTGCGGAACGCAGCGTCCTTGCCCGCCTCGTCGGCTGGAATCGGAATGTGGAGGAAAGGAAGCCCCTCCTTCTCGACCGAGGAGCGCAGGGTGTCGTGGTTGGAGATGACCAGCGGCACCTCGATGTTCATCTCGCGGGAGCGCCAGCGCCAGAGCATGTCGGCGAGGCAGTGATCCTCCCTGCTGACAAAAAGCACGGTTTTCAGCGGGCGGGCTTTGTCGCGGATCGCCCAATTCGCATTCATGGCCTTCGCAACGGGTGCGAAGGCGATGCGGACGGACTCCGGAAGGACTCCCTCGGGCACTTCAAAGGCGAACCTGGCCAGAAACCAGCCGTTGATCGCATCGGTGTACTGGTTGACCTCCACGAAGTTCCCCTGCTGTCCGGCGACAAATCCCGTGATGGAGGCAAGCAGTCCTACCCGGTCGGGACAGTCGATCGTCATGAGCAGGGTGGTCGGCATAGAGGCAAAGGATGAAGGAAGAGTGGTGACGGATGAAAGGCCAAATGGCGTGATTGGAGCTTCTAAACGGTGCTCTGAAAGTGCCTGCCCCGGGACCCTTTTCTCCTTTCAACGGTCGCCGGGCACATTTCCTTCAACCCGGATTGCGTAATAGAGCGGTGTCGACAGGTTTGAGCGGTTCACCCGGATGGTGAGTTTCGGAAGGGTTAAAAGCGTTACACAGTTCAAACGTTACAAGGGGCTGAAGTCAGTAGCCGAACGGAACTCATGCAGGCATCTTTTGACGACGCTTTCCCTGACATTCCCCTGCCGAATCTCGGGTCAGGGCTCTCCCGTATCCACGTTGTAACATTTTCACTTTTTAACTCTTTTAACGCGGCCTCCCATGATCTCGGGAATTCGCAATGTAAAATCTCTGTTCAACCCGATTTCCCTTGTCTCACCCGCTTTTCGGTGCGAGAGAGGGTACTGCCCGTTCTTGGCGCCCGTCTCAAGGAGCAGCGGTTTTCCCGCAACCTCCCCACGGCATTGAAAGCCGAAACAGCCTCCGCAACGCCCCCTTCCCAAGTGTCGGGGGCCGGGACACACGGGAGGCGGCGCCGCCCGGGCAATCAACACACAACGCAACGAACACACAGTCCTGATCCCCCGCCAGCCCCGGCCAGTGTCCCGGGCCGCGAATCGCCGGGGATCCCCAAACAAACACACATCATGTCCTCGAATTATTCCTCCAACAACCGTGGCCGTTCCCGTAGCGGCGGTGGCGGACGCCGCCGTTCCTCTGGTTCCCGCGGCCCCGGCGGCCGCTCCGGCGGTCCCCGCAATGACGACCGTCGTCCCCAGCAACCCGCCAAGAAGAAGGGCTTCCTCGCGAAGCTCCTCTCCCTGATCGGCCTCGGCGGCAAGAAGTCCTCCTCCGGCAAGCCCCAGCGCACGCCCCGTGCCGACCGTCCCGAGGGTTCCGCCCCGCGCCAGTCGCGCAAGCCGGAGCGCATCGAGGTGACCACGCCCCGCGTCTATGTCGGCAACCTCTCCTTCGACGCCACCGAGAGCGACCTGCTCGAACTCTTCAGCGGAGTCGGCTCGGTCCAGAACGTCGAGATCGTCAGCAACCGCGAGACCCATCGCTCCAAGGGCTTTGGCTTCGTCCAGCTGACCTCCGTCGACGAGGCCAAGCGCGCCGTCGCCGAACTTCACGACAAGGAGTACATGGGCCGCAAGCTCGTGGTGAGCGGAGCCAAGGCCGCCCCCGAATCCCGCGGCGACCGCCCCGACCGTCGCGAGTCCGCTTCCGAATCCTCCGAGTCGGAGGCCGCGGCAGCCTAAGCGGACACCCTTCCGTTTCCGTGATACCCGCGGAAACCATCGTCATTGCCGGCCCCACGGGGGCCGGCAAAACCGACCTCTCCCTCCGGTTGGCCGAGCGCCTCGGAGGCGAGATTGTCGGAGCGGATGCCTTCCAGATCTACGCGGGGCTTCCGATTCTCACCGCCCAGCCGACCCCCGGGCAGATGGCCCGTGTTCCCCATCATCTGGTCGGATCCGTCGATCCGTCCGAGGCATATGATGCCGCCCGCTACAGGCGGGAGGCGATGGCCGTGCTGCGGGATCTTTCCGCCCGTGGCAAGCGGCCGATTGTCGTGGGCGGCACCGGTCTCTATGTGAAGGCACTGCTCGGAGGCCTCGACGAACTGCCGGATCAGGATCCGGTTCTCCGGGAGGAGTTTTCACAAAGCGATCTTTCTGCCCTCGTGGAGCGGCTCAGGGAACGCGACCCGGAGGGGGCCGCCTCCATCGACTGTGCCAACCGGCGCCGCGTCGAGCGGGCGCTCGAGATCGTGACGCTCACCGGGAAGCCGTTGTCCGAGGTCAGAAAAGGTCCGCGTCCCATGCCTCCCGGAGTGAGAGGCATCCTCATCATGCGGGAGCGCGGGGAACTGAACCATCGCATCGCCGCAAACGTGGAGGCGATGTTCGCACGGGGCGTCGAGGCCGAGGTGGCGGCCTTGCCTGAGGAGAAAACGGGGCCGACCGCCTCCATGACACTCGGCCTTCGCGAGATCCGGGCCC
>JBEAOJ010000135.1:0-4247 GCA_041164985.1 Verrucomicrobiota bacterium
TGCTCGCCCACTCGAAGCGCATTTACGACATCGGTTTCACCAGACTCTCCGCCACGCCGTTCCATCGGTTCTCCACCATGCTGCGGCTGGTTCCCGAACTGCTGAGGCTCCGCAACCACGAGACGGTCTGGCAAATGGTCTGCCGACACCTCTCCAACCCCAAGTTGCGCCAGGCATTCTCGATCCAGCCCCTGCTGGTCGGGGGAAACCCTTTTGACACCACCAGCATCTACTCCCTGATCCATTATCTGGAGCGCGCCCATGGTGTGCATTTCGCGATGGGGGGAACGGGCTCGATCACCCGCGCGCTCGCGGCCCTGATGGAGCGGCAAGGGGTCACGACACGCACCTCGACAACGGTGGAGCGGATCATCGTGGAGGAAGGTGAGGCCAAGGGGGTCCTCCTGACTGGCGGCGAGAGGCTTGCCGCGGACATCATCGTTTCCAACGCGGATCCCTCCCATCTCTACGAAAGAATGATCAGGCCTGCTGAGAGCGGCCTCTCGGCACGGATGAAGCTCGCCGGAGCGCGACACTCGATGGGGCTCTTCGTTCTGTATTTCGGGACGACCCGGAACTACCCCAATGTGGCGCATCACACGATCTGGTTGGGCCCGAGGTATCGCGAACTGCTCAGGGATATCTTCGACCGGAAGCTCCTCGCCGAGGATTTCTCCCTCTACCTGCACCGCCCCACGGCGACGGATCCAAGCTTCGCGCCCGCCGGGTGCGACAGCTTCTATGTGCTCTGTCCCGTTCCCAACCTGCAGTCGGGCATCAACTGGGAGCGCGAGGGTCCCCGCCTGCGGGACCGCATCGTGAAGGCGCTCGGGGAAACAATGCTGCCGGGGCTTTCCTCGGTGATCACGGCGGAGTTTTTCAGAACGCCCGGTGATTTCCAAAACGACTACCTCAGCGTTCACGGGGCCGGATTCTCCATTGCACCCATCTTCCGCCAGTCGGCGTGGTTCCGCTTTCACAACAAGGGGGAGGGCATCAGGAATCTCTACCTCTCCGGCGCGGGAACACATCCCGGCGCCGGGTTGCCCGGCGTCCTCTGCTCAGCCAAGGTGGTTGATTCCATGATCCCGGCCCTTGATCCTTACGCCACTGCGTGAACAACCGCGACGGAACGAATGCGTTGGATCTGGCGGATGCCGTCCTTGCGGAGAAAGGGCGGAGCTTCCATTGGGCCAGGCATCTTCTCGGTAAAAGGCACGCCGCACGGGCGACCCGCCTCTATGCGTTCTGCCGCCATCTCGACGATCTCGCGGACGAGGCGGGATCGAAGGAGAGAGCACGCGCATCCCTCGATGCGGCCCGCCGGGACATTTCGACCGGGTCATCCAGCGACCCGGTCATCCGGGACGGGTTGAGCCTGATGAGGGAATGCGGGATCGGGGAGGCGCTTGTTCTGGAACTGATCTCGGGAGCCTTGTCGGATCTGGATGAGGTCCGCATGCGCGATGAGGCCGGGCTGCTGCGCTACTGTTACCAGGTAGCCGGAACCGTCGGCCTGATGATGTGTCGCGTGCTCGACGTTGACGACCCCAGGGCTTTTCCGCACGCCGTTGACTTGGGCATCGCCATGCAACTGACCAACATCTGCCGCGACGTGGCGGCCGACGCTGCCATGGGACGGCGGTATCTTCCGGCGACACTCATCGGCGATTTGCAGGCGGGGGACCTTGTCGATCCGACCATTGACCGGCGGGACACCATCCGGGAGGGCATTCTCAGCCTGCTCACGCTGGCCGACGACTATTACCGCAGCGGTGAAGCGGGCCTTTCTTATCTCCCCCTGCAGGCCAGAGCGGGGATTCTCGTCGCAGCCAGGGTCTACCATGGCATCGGGGAGGAACTGCGATCGCGAGGGGGTGACTGCTGGAGTCGTCGCGCCGAGGTCTCCTCCCTGCGAAAAGCACTCCTTTCCACGGTGGCTTTGGTCGGCACAGCACGCGACAAATCATTCTGGATTACCGGATCCACCCACAAACGCGACCTGCACTCCTGCCTGACAGGTCTGCCGGGAATCAATCTCCCATGAACAACGATGCCGACCTCGTCATTCTGGGTGGAGGATGCGCCGGATTGAGCCTGGCGATGCAACTCGCCGAACTCGGCGAGAAGACCCCGAGAACCCTCGTTCTCGAAAGCCGCCACGAGTACCTCAACGACCGCACATGGTGCTTTTGGGGGCATCCCGACTCGGCGATGAGCGGGCTAGCCAGCCACCAGTGGAATGCTTTCTCCGTATCGACCGGCACCGGGCGGATCGTCCGGGACTGTTCGGCTGCGCCCTACCGCATGATTCCCTCCGGGGCATTCTACGCGGCGGCCCGTGAAAGGATCGCCCGATCCCCCGGAATCGAACTGCTGACCGGCAACCCCATCACCAGCGAGCCCGTTAGGGAAGAGGGATCATGGAGGGTGATGAGCAGCAAAGGACCTGTTTCAGCGAAGTGGATCGTCGACACCCGCCCGGTGAATCCCCACGACTCCCCCCAGCCTCATCTCTGGCAGTCTTTTCTGGGTCAGGAAATCGTGACGGAGAAGGAATGTTTCGATCCGGAGTGTGCTGAACTGATGGATTTCAGCGAAAGCAACCGGTCGCGAATCCTCTTCCTTTACCTGCTTCCGTTTTCAAAAAACAGGGCCCTGATCGAAGCAACGGTCTTTGGACGCGAACCCATGGGCGCGGAGGATCTCACTCCGGCACTAGGATCACTCCTCGGGAAGAGGCTCGGAGGGGCGGGATTTTCCGTCATGCGAACGGAGCACGGGATCCTGCCAATGGGCCGACGCCTGACCCCTCCCCATCGAGGCGGCGGCTATGTCCGCGCGGGTCTCTCCGCAGGCGGTGCGCGCCCGAGCACCGGCTACGCCTTTCAGCGCATCCAACGATGGGCACGCGAGTGCGCAGCGGCCGTGGCCCGCGGTGATGCGCCACTCCCCCATGCCGCCGATCCGGTGATCCAGCGCGCCATGGACGAACTTTTCCTGCGTGTTCTCCGGTCGCGCCCGGACCTGGCACCCGGCATCTTCTTCTCTCTCTTCGGTAACGTTGAGCCGCGGCGCATCGCGCGTTTCATGAGCGATCGGGGCCGGCTCTCCGATTATGCGGCGATCATCACCGCGCTCCCTCCGGGGCCTTTCCTGAGCGAACTGCCCGGAGCCGTTTTGGCGGGCCTTGGTAGTTTGCGCGGCACCACACGGGGGTCGTCATGGTGAAGGCACTGAGAATCCAAGGATTGGTCTTCAGCATCACCGCGTTACTGGTCTCCGCGCTCTCCGTGGGCATCGGACGTCCTGACGAGCAAACCGAGCTGATTGTACTCGGCGTCCTCATCCTCCTCCTGGGTGTTCCCCACGGGGCGTTGGACACGATCTTCGCGCACAGGCTCTATGGAATCAGGACCCCCCTTGGTTGGATCGGCTTTGTCGCCCTCTACCTCCTGCTGGCCGATGCGGTTGTGGCCTTTTGGGTGATGGCTCCGGCAGGTTTCCTGCTTGGGTTCCTGGTGATCTCGGCCGCTCATTTCTCGGGGGATCCGGCGGAGGGGACCCCTTTGCCGGTTCGGATCCTGCAGGGAGGATGCGTCATGATCCTGCCCTCACTCCTGCACGAAGGGGAGATGGGCCGGCTTTTCGCACTGTTGGCCGGTCAGGACGCGGCTGACACGGTGATGCCGTTGATCCGTCTGCTGGCTTGGATCTGGGCGCCGTGCGTTCTCCTTGCAGTGATCCTGCGCGCGAGGCGTGATCGGCTCGGCGCGCTCGAGACGGTGTCCATCGCGCTTCTTTCGGTAGCGGCTCCACCGCTTGTTTCCTTCACCCTCTTTTTCTGCGGCATGCACAGTGCCCGCCACATCCTCAGGACAATCGACTACTCCGGCCGGGCGTCAACCCGGCTGCTTGCAGCGGCCGCCTTGCTCCCGATGGCCGGGGTCCTCATCGCCTCAGCCGCGGCATGGCACTTTTTGGAGGGGACCCCGCTGGACGCACGTCTCGTGCAGATTGTCTTTGTGGGGCTTGCCGCGCTCACCGTTCCTCACATGGCCCTTGTCGAGCGGGTCAGGATCTCCGGTTGGTTGGAAGGTGCCGACACGAAACGCGACACTCCGTACTATTAACCCGGCAACCTAACGGAATGAAACATGGCACGAAACATGCTTGTGATTTTGCATGAAAGAAGACGCACGTTCGTTAGATCAAAAAGCCCAAGCATTACTTCGCAGGAGAGCTGA
>JBEAOJ010000136.1:0-6286 GCA_041164985.1 Verrucomicrobiota bacterium
GAACTCCTAACAGTCCAATTATCTGCCGGTCGTCCCCGACCAGGCATCCTCTCCCGCAGGCGCGGGATCGGACTACCTCCGGTATGATTAAGCCGCCTTCCCAGGCGCCTTTTGTTCAATAGCCTAACCCCCTAGTACCCACCCCCTTTCTTCAGGTTTCAAGTTTCAGCTTTTTCCCCCATCACCTATTCCCCATCACCTAACTCCCAACTTCCAGCTCCCCAATATACAGCCATTCAGGAAAGTATGAATTATGAAGGATGAGGGATGAAAGGGGATCGTACCGATCGGAACCTTCCACTCCCCTCAAACTTCAGATCCTAAATCGCTAGAGTCTAATCTTCTAGAGCCTCCTTCCCCCAACAATCCAACAATCCAACAATCCAACAGTCTTCAGCCTAAACCCCTAAAACCCCAACCACTATGAAAGAACACCGCATCGGCATCATCATGAACGGCGTCACCGGACGCATGGGCACCAACCAGCATCTCCTCCGCTCGATCAGGGCGATCATCGAGCAGGGCGGCGTCCGCCTCAACGACGAGGAAGTCATCATCCCCGAGCCGATCCTTGTCGGCCGCAGCGCCACAAAGCTCGCCGAGCTTGCCAAGCGCGCCGGACTGCCGGCCGACCGCATCTCCACGGATCTCGACGCCTGCCTCGCCGACCCGAAGAACGTCATCTACTTCGACTCGACCCTCACCGGACAGCGCCCCGCCGGCGTTCGCAAGGCCATCAAGGCCGGCAAGCACATCTACTGCGAGAAGCCTACCGCGACCACCTCGCAGGAGGCGCTTGCCCTCTACAACGAAGTCACCGCCGCCGGCCTCAAGAACGGTGTCGTCCAGGACAAGATCTGGCTCCCCGGACTTCTCAAGCTGAAGTACCTCATCGACACCGGCTTCTTCGGCGAGATCCTCTCGGTCCGCGGCGAGTTCGGTTACTGGGTCTTCACCGGCGAGCATGAAAAGCTCCAGCGCCCCTCGTGGAACTACCGCAAGGAGGATGACGGCGGCATCATCGTCGACATGCTCTGCCACTGGCAGTACGTCATCCAGAATCTCTTCGGCGAGATCAAGTCGCTCACCTGCCTCGGCGCCACCCACATCCCGCAGCGCTGGGACGAGCAGGGCAAGCCTTACAAGTGCACGGCGGACGACTCCGCCTACGCCACCTTCGAGTTGGAGAATGGCGTCGTCTGCCACTTTAACTCCTCCTGGAGCGTTCGTGTGAACCGCGAGGATCTCCTCACCCTTCAGGTCGACGGCACCAAGGGGAGCGCCGTTGCAGGACTCCGCGACTGCAAGGCCCAGGCGCACGCCGCGACACCGCGTTGCGTATGGAACCCCGACATCGACAGCCCGATCGACTACAAGGATGGGTGGACCCGCGTCCCCACCAACGACACCTACGACAACGCCTTCAAGGTGCAGTGGGAACTCTTCCTCAAGCACGTCGTCAATAACGACCCCTTCCCGTGGAACCTCCTGCAGGGCGCGAAGGGGGTGCAGCTTGCGGAACTCGGGCTCAAGTCTTGGGAAGAGCGCCGCTGGCTCGACGTGCCGAAGCTCGGCTAACTGTGCGGGAAGGTTATTAGGCTATAAGTCGGAAGATCAAAAACAGCCTTGGAACCTTACAGCCTACAGACTAAATCCCTAGCAACCTATTTCTATGTCCATCCTGACCATCAAGCCGGCTGACAAGTGCCGTTATGATGAAATCTCCATGGGTGAGGTCATGCTTCGCCTCGATCCGGGCGAGGGTCGCATCAAGACAGCCCGCTCCTTCCGCGCCTGGGAGGGTGGCGGCGAGTACAACGTGGCCCGCGGCCTTCGCCGTTGTTTCGGCCTCCGCACCGCGGTCCTGAGCGCCTTAGCTGACAACGAAGTCGGTCGTCTTGTCGAGGATCTGATCCTTCAGGGTGGCGTTGACGCCTCGATGCTCAAGTGGGTTCCCTATGATGGCATCGGCCGTACCGTCCGCAACGGGCTTAACTTCACCGAACGCGGCTTCGGGGTTCGCGGGGCCGTGGGTGTCTCCGACCGCGGCATCACCGCCGCCTCGCAGATCAAACCCTCCGACTTCGACTGGGACCACATCTTCGGAACGCTCGGCTCACGCTGGTTCCATACCGGCGGCATCTTTGCGGCACTCAGCGAGAGTGCGGCCGAGACCGTCATCGCCGCCACCGAGGCCGCCCATCGTCATGGAGTCATCGTCTCCTATGACCTCAACTACCGTCCCTCCCTCTGGAAGGCGATCGGCGGCAAGGAGAAGGCCCAAGAGGTTAACAAGCACATCGCCAAGAACGTCGACGTCATGATCGGCAACGAGGAGGACTTCACCGCCTGCCTCGGACTCGAAGTCAAGGGAGCCGACCACAACCTCACCAACCTCGAGCTTGATAGCTTCAAGGCGATGATCGGCGAGGCCGTGAAGGCCTATCCGAACTTCAAGGTCGTCGCCACGACGATGCGCGGAGTGAAGACCGCCACGATCAACGACTGGGGCGCTATCTGCTGGGCGGGTGGCAAGTTCTACGAGTCCACCCACTATCCCAACCTTGAGATCATGGATCGCGTCGGCGGCGGCGACAGCTTCGCTTCCGGTCTGATCTATGGCTTCCTCACCACCGATGACCCGCAGATCGCGGTCAACTTCGGCGCCGCCCACGGCGCCCTCGCGATGACCACCCCCGGCGACACCTCGATGGCATCGCTCGCCGAGGTGAAGAAGCTCGCCGGCGGCGGCGGCGCTAGGGTGGATCGTTAATCAGCACATCAGCAGAAGATAGATCCAGTTCGCTGCTAGAAGGCCGATGGCCGTGAACCTCACGAAGTTGGTCTCGGTTTTCGTAAAGGCTTCCAACCGCAGGCGAGGGAGTCTTCCGATGACGACCACGGCGGCGTAGCAGACATAGAGAGCTGCGCCGAGCAGTGCCGTCGTCATAAGGGGGTTGAGGAGAAAGGCCGGGCCGATCTCTCCATGCAGAAGGTACCAGGTTGTGCGCGTCATGCCGCAGGTCGGGCAGGGGATCCCGGTTGTCGCATGCAGCAGGCAGCGCGGAGTGGCGATGCCCGAGAAGAGCCATGCGGTTGCAAGCAGGGCCGCAAGCATGAGGATGGATCCCCAAATCAACTCGGGATCATGGCTACCCGGAATGATCGGGCGCCGTTGGATCTTCACCTTCGGCCCCTCAATGGGAGTACTTGCTCAACTCGGCCACGCTGATGCCGGCCGCCGTGGCGATCAGTAGCAGGCCGCCGCAGCAGAGCAGTCCTGGAAGGGTGATCGCTAGCGTTGCCTTAAGGCCGGAAGTGTGGTGAGTCTCCTTGAGTCCGATGATGATGCAATAGGCTCCCCAGATCACTCCGATCAGGCCACCGCAAAGAGGTAGCAGATTGAAGACCATGGCGCTGGCCTGGGCGTAGCAGATGACCCGGAAGGTCGTCTCGAAGGGTCTGGTCGAGCCGCCAAGAATCCTCAGACAAAGGTGAGTGATGCCCGAGGAGAGGAAGGCGCTGACCACATAGAGTGCGGGTGAGATCAGGATCGAGCCGATGAGGGCCACTGAGAAGGCGGTCTTCGAAGCGTGTGGCAGGCCCTTGGAGAAGACCTCGGGGTTCATCGAGGTGGCACCCATCTGGTAGAGCGCGGAGACCGCAAACATGGTGCTGCTCAGCAGTACGAAATAGAGAAGCGGGTTGGCGAGGCCGCCGCTCTGCTTCATCGAGGCGAATGTGGGGGAGGGGCGCATCAGCACGGCGCTGATCGTCTGTGCGATCGCCGGGAAGAATCCGATCCGATCCCGCTCCTCCCAGGCAGGCTCCGTTCCATCACCGGGGACTGTGGGGACCGATCCCGTGCCGCCCGATGAGATGGGAGTAAGGGCGGGTGCGGGTGTCTCCATGCCCCACTGCGGGGCCATCTCGACAAGAGGCTTCCACTCGGCCATTCCCTCGCGCCAGGCAAGGTCGCTGGAGACGAAGCGGCCGGAGACGATTCCTTCGCGCAGATCCTCTTCGGAGAACGTGCCGAATGGCTGGTGATTGCGGGCGATGTGGATGGCGGACATGGTGTGAATGATGAACCTAAATTCGGCAGTTAGGAATTGAAAATGGGAGTGGAAGTTGGCTGCGGTATGGTTGTTGTACTCAAAACCTAATCTGAAACGGCTCTCTCAGCGGGTGAGGCAAAAAGCCTCTTCCGCAAGAGGTGCGTATCGGAATCTTATACCATCTCCACTCTTATTCCGGTAGAATCAGCTATTTCTTTTGGCGATGGGTGTTATTGTCATCCCTCGGGTTATCATCGGATAGCTCTCGGCCTTTTGACTCGCTCGCACTAGAGCCTATTAACCTGAGTCATGGCCACAAGATGCACAAGAAGCTCAGGAAAATAGCGCCTATCCGACTGGGCTTGATCAATTGCGAATCCCTATCTATTCTTAAATTGAGAGACTCCAATCTCTAAAAGTGTTTGCAATTAAAGAGTTTGCTAAATCATATCACCACTAAATTATCTGGTGATCCCTTCCTTCCTCTTGTGCCTCTTGTGCATTCTGTGGCTACATTTTTTATAAAACAGCTCTAGGCTCGGCTCGCCCTTGCGGTATCTATCCAGGCCTTTCCTCAGGCCCTGTATGGCCTCGCCCAACACCAAAAATCCCTTCGTCAATTCCACCAGACTAATCATGGAAATGGTATTACTCGCGTTATCAGCACGCGCCAATCATTCCCTTCCCATGATCTGGCATCAACGAACCGGCAGCATCAAGCAGCGTTCGGCAGGTCGGGAACAAAGACGTAGTCCGGGTTCTCGCGTTGTTTCTTGAGAACGGGAATGATCTCGCGCCAAGTGGCCCAGAGCCCGTGCGGGGCGGGTGGCAGGTCGTGCGCAATCGCTTTACGGAGCGCCGGGAGATTGTAGAACGGCACTGCAGGGAACATGTGGTGCTCCACATGATATTGCATGTTCCAATAGAGGAACCCGATGAACGGACTGCAGGTGTAGGTGCGGCAGCAGAGCCTGAAATCCGGCGCGTCGGGCACCATTCCAATGTGCTGGGGAAGGCCCGTGAGATTGCCGAGCCAACTTGCATAGCCGACGCAACTGATCAAGAGCACAAGAAACCAATGCCCCGTTGCAATAAAGACGGCAGCTAATGCCAGGTGCCCGAAAAGGAGAATGCGCGCCCAGTTGCGGTGTTTACGTCTCAAATCAGGCTTCGCATCGGGAAGAATGACCCCTGTCCACCATTCCCCTCCGCCATACATGCCCATGCCCTTGAGATCACCAAGTGCATATTTCAACCATGTCCGAACCCGCTGATACATAACAAACGGGTTCGGGAAGGGGAGAAGATTTGAAATCAGGAACCATGCCATCTTTCCGTTCAGCTTCTCCGGCAGCACCACTTCATCATGCTCGGCCGGACTCCAGTCGAAATTCAGCGGCAGGATTACCTCCCCGTCATGGCCGTGATGCACGGTAACTTGGTGGTGTTTGACATGACTTACGCGGAAGCCGACCGGATCAAACCAGGAAAGAAAGGAAAAGATGTAAAGGAAGACATCGTTAAGCCACTGGGAGCGGAATGGAGTTTTATGGCAGAGCTCGTGGCATGCCGTGCCACCCATATACACGGAAAAGGTTCCGTGGAGGAACAGACAGGCGAGCAGCAACGGAAGAGACCATATCAGATTTCCCCTGTTGACCTGAAGAAATGCAAGATAGGCCGCAGTTACCGTGGTTGCAAAAAGAAGCAAGTGCAGCAGGCAATGCGCCAAGGCCTTGCCATCGCTGCGCTTCATCAACCCGCTCATTAGCTGCTTGTCCACCTTGGTTCGATACCAGTTGATTTTGATTTGTTCGTTCATGGAACCGTGAAACTAAACTCTCCACCCAAAATGCGTCCATATCCTCGCCGATCTATTTCATATCTATGTTGCCTTTTTACGACTGTAAGGCACTTTAGCCCACATGGCACCGCGTTCCTCAAAACCAACCACCACCACCATTCCAAATTCGGCCGACCTCTTCCGCGCGGAGTCACGCGGGGACGATCTCCATATGTTCGGACGGGCTGTCTATCTGCCAGGCGGATGGTTTGGCCCTAGAAGTGAAGCCATTTATTTTCTCATCACAATTCTGGAGGGAAGTGTCGCGATCAACTGCGACGGTCGCCACATCAACCTTGGAGTAGGGGAAGGAGTGATTCTTCCTCCCGGAAGCCTTGAGTTCTTTCGTTTTGATCAGAATGTGAAAAGCGTCCACCTCTGGTGC
>JBEAOJ010000137.1:0-2596 GCA_041164985.1 Verrucomicrobiota bacterium
GAAGGGTCTGCTGACGCTGTTCCAGGCTGCGCATGAAGAACCGGGCGCCGCGGATCTTCTCCCTGAGATAGAGAAGCAACTCCTCGTTCTGGCCGCGTCCGGCCAGCAGCTCCTTGTATTCCTTGTTGATCCTGAGACGTGGAAGCTCCTCCTCGTTCAAGCGGACAAGGAAACCCTCCTCCCCACCCTCCCCGTGGGGTTTCGGGACCACGATCAGATCGGGGATGACACCCTGCTCCTCGGATTCCGCAAAGGGACGCCCCGGGTTCGGCTCAAGGGTTGCGATCAGCCGCGCCGCGGCGGAGACATCGAAGAGGGGGACGCGCAACTCCCTCGCGATCTCCTCGTAGCGGTGCCTCGCCAACTGCTGCAGGTGATGACGGAGAATCCTTGCGGCAAGACCGTTCCCCTCACCGCGCCTGGTCAACTGCAGAAGCAGGCAATCGGCAAGATCGCGGGCGCCGACACCGGCGGGCTCGAATCCGCGGATCTTTTCCAGCACGCGTTCGAGCGCCGTTTCGGAGACTCCGGCGGACAGGGCAAGTTCCTCAAGGGGCGATCTCAGATAGCCGTCCTCGTCAAGGCTCCCCGCGATCAACTCCACAAGCGGAAGTTCCTGATCGGGAAAACCGGCGGCCTGATCCATGACATGACTGCGAAGCGTGGGACGCGAAGCACGCGATTCAAAAAGAAAATTCCGCCGCTCCTCGTCCACAGCCGACCAGTTTCCCGCGGCGGAACTCTGCGGGAGATAATCGCGCCACTCATCCTGAAGCGAAACGCCGTTGCCCGATTCAGCGGGCGAAGGATCGGGGTCGGTGCCCGGGGATTCCGCTTCCGGACCATCGGTCCCCACTTGCCCCGCGGACTCCTCCTCCAGCACCGGATTGGAAGCAAGCTCGGAGGCCACCAACTGGCGCAGCTCGGCCACGGGCGCCTGAAGCAACTGCAGACTCTGCTGCATCTGGGGCGAGAGCACCTGTTGCTGGGCAACACCCGCAATGAGTTCCATTCCTGCCATCACACCAGAGGAAGGCCGGCGACATTCCAGTGCAAGCAACTTTTGGGCCAAAAAAATCTCCCTGAAACATATTCTTCCGATTTTTCAGATCAAGCAAGAGGTGCTGCCCCGCATGGATTCGAACCATGAATAATGCCTCCAAAGGGCACTGTGTTACCGTTACACCACAGGGCAAACGCGGAATGTTTCTATCCTCATCAGCGATCCTCGGCAACGACAATCCCGCGAGCCGTCCGCGTTCCGCGTTCAATTAGCCTTCTCATGGGGCCGTCACTTTAGTTCATTGATTGTCCGCCATGACCATGAAACTTCGCAACAGGCTGATCGCGTTGGTCTGCCTGATCATTTTCCTCACACTCGGGTTCCTGCTCTTCCTCTCGACAAGCCCCAGGAAACCTTTCGCGGTCATCCTCTTCGTGGCGGACAACATCAACCTCTCCTCCCTCGGCGCCGCAAGACTCTACTCGGGCGGAGGTGACGCGCGACTGCAACTCGAGGCATTTCCAAACACCGCCCTCTGCCGGAACGCCGCGAACGACTTCTCGGTGCCCGATCAGGCCTCGGCCTCCACACAGATCGCCGGCGGAAAGCGCGTGAACCGGAACGCACTCTGCATCGACGAGAACGGAGCCAAACTGACCTCCCTCCTCGAGGAAGCAGCCGCCGTGGGACGCTCCACCGGACTGGTCACCAGCGGTTCCATCGCTGCTCCGACCGCGGCGGCCTACTACGCCAAGTCGCTCAATGCGGAGAACGCCCCCGATCTGGCACTCCAGTTTTCCTCCCATCCCCCCTTTGACTTTGTTGCCGGGGGTGGTGCGGGCGATTTTGAAACACAGGAAAAGAAGGGTGACAAGGAGGCAAAAGAGGCCCCAGCCAAGGAATCACCCCAGGTTCGGCAGAACGGTCGTGAGGGGATGGCGACCCTGCACACGCTGAACGAAATCGAAAGCCAACCTTTCTGGAAAAAGACACCGAGGCTCGGCCTTCTCTCACCTGGCCCTCTCCACGAAACATGGGGCAGCCAGGATTCCGGAACCGCCACCCTTTCCGATCTGGTCAGGGTTGCGATCAAAAACCTCCAGACCAACCGCCGCGGTTATCTGCTCGTGGTGGACGACCCCTCCATCGCCGCTGCAGCGTCAGGGAACGACGGGGAGGCGATGCTTCGACGGATCCTCTCCTTTGACCAGGCGGTTTCCACAGCACGGCATTACGCAGGCGACAAGGCCCTCATCGTCGTGACGGGCAGGATGAATATCGGAGGTCTCCAACTGAACGGCTATCCCTTCCTGCACGATAAGGGAGTTGCGATCCTGGCGCTTAATAACCAAGGGTATCCCTCGATCTGCTGGTCAACCGGCCCAGGATACTCCATTGAAGGCTCCGGAGAGACGCTCCAGAAAAAGAAGCCCGCCTCCGCATCCGTCGGCATTCTCTCCCAACCCTCCGCCCACAAACTCCCGAATGCCGTCGGAACAGCCGGAGATGTGCTGGCCTTCGGTACCGGCCAGGGATCGGAACAGATCCACGGATTCCTCAACCTGACCGATCTTAATCGGATCATCAGGGAAT